>JAGQWZ010000288.1 GCA_020436835.1 Saprospiraceae bacterium
AAGGTGAGATTTATACTTTTGGTTCGGTAACGCTGACAGAAACGGGAATCTATGTAGATACTCTGGCTACCATTCATGGTTGTGACAGTATCGTAACCTTGACATTGACGGTGCATCCGGTATATGATATTACAATTGATGAGCAGATCTGTGAAGGAACAAGCTTTGACTTCAACGGAGATATGCTGGATGTTGCGGGCACCTATACCCAGACACTTACTACGGTAAATGGCTGTGATAGTGTGGTCACCTTGAATCTGACGGTGCTTGATATACTTAGGACAGAGCTGGATGAAACCATTTGTGAAGGGGAGACTCTCGACTTTAATGGTCAGATTCTAAGCGAGTCGGGTACCTATAGTCATACAACATTAAGTAGCATAGGTTGTGACAGTATCATCAATCTGAATCTCACTGTCCTGCCAGTGAACCGTGAGACGGTTTCGGAAGAGATCTGTGAAGGTGAAAGTTTTGACTTTAATGGTCAAATTCTTGAACTATCCGGTACCTATATTGATACCGTCCCAGGGACGAATGGATGTGACAGCATAGTAACTCTTGAGTTAATCGTTAATCCGGTTGAAGCTACCACTTTAGATATAGAGATCTGTGATGGTGAAACTTATGACTTCGATGGGGAGATATTGAGTGAATCGGGTCAATACATCCATACTTTATCAACAGTGAATGGCTGTGATAGTGTGGTGACTTTAAATCTTCTGGTACATCCGGTATATGAGGAAAATATAGAGGTGACGATATGTGAAGGCAGATCCTACAACTTCAATGGAGTCGAAATTGCCGATGCAGGAATCTATGTAGATACACTACAAACAATTGATGGTTGTGATAGCATCCAGATATTGACGGTAACAGTACTACCAATACTGAGGACCGATCTACAAATCGTAATTTGTGAAGACGAGGTCTATGATTTCAATGGAGTAGAGCTGAATGTTACCGGTACTTATGTTGATACCCTCGTTAGTTCAATTGGTTGCGACAGCGTGATCAATCTGGATCTCGTAGTCAATGAAATAACCTATGGTTCTGAATCGATCGAGATTTGCGACGGTGATATTTATGATTTCAATGGGGCACCTCTGACATCCACCGGTACCTACGTGGATACCTTGACAAATAGTGTCGGCTGTGACAGTATTGTAACTCTTGAGTTGATTGTACATGAAACCTACAATACGGTACTGGAGTATACCATTTGCGATGGGGATTCCATTGAGGTCGCAGGCAAATTCTACAAGGAAAGTGGCGAGTTTATTGATAGCTTACAATCTCAGTTCGGCTGTGACAGTATACTTGGAATTAGCATTGAAGTCCTGGAAATTCGATTTAGCGAAATCAGTGCTTCCATTTGTGATGATATCACCTATGATTTCAATGGCGAGACGCTTAGTGAGGCAGGAGTTTACGTTGATACACTGACTAGTTCACTTGGATGTGATAGTATCATTACACTGAATCTGGAAATACTACCTGTGAAACGATATTCATTTGTGAAGCAGGTTTGTACAGATCAGACATTTACCTTCCTGGGTGAAGTCCTCTCTGAAACCGGTATCTACACCGATACGATTGCAGCTGCAAATGGCTGTGATAGTATAGTCACGGTTGATTTGAGAATTGTTGATGTCATTGAGGTTGATATCCGTGATACGATTTGTGAAAATGATGTGGCCGTTTACAATGATAAGATATATGATAGTGCAGGTGACTATACCGACACCTTGACTTCCGTCGGAGGTTGTGACAGTATAATGCACATTAATATCTACGTGGCACCGATTGAGTACACATCAATCAATGAAACGATATGTGAGGGTGATATTTACGATTTCTTAGGAGCACCGTTGACAGACGAAGGAATCTATTATGATACCCTGACAACCCGATTTGGTTGTGATAGTATTATTGAACTTACTTTGAGCGTAATACCGACAATACATACTGACATCGCTCCAGCTATCTGTGAAGGGGACGTCTTCGAAATTGCGGACACCCTATTTACTGAAGCTGGTAATTATGATGTGACCTTTACTGCCCAATCTACAGGATGCGACAGTACTGTTCATATAGCGCTGACGGTAATTCCTACCCGTCGCGATACGGCTATCGTGGCCATCTGTGAGACGGAGTCATACACATTCAATGGCAAGGAATATGACAGTACGGGAGTATATGTTGATACCTTGATATCATCGCTAGGATGTGATAGCATCGATGTCCTTGATCTGTATGTGCATCCGCTTCCATTCTCAACTGTAATGTATAACTTGTGTAGTGGTGAAGAGGTTGAGATTGGTGGAATCACCTACCGCACTGACACGACCTTTACTCTGGTTTACGGTGGAGCTTACGGTTGCGATAGTACGGTGACCTATGAAGTGATTTTCTTGCCGGACGTCACACTCAGTGCGAGCGATGTTCAAATCTGTGAGGAGGAAAGTATCCAACTGCAGTTAGAAGTCACTGGTACAGATGAACCAGTGGTGACCTGGAGTCCGGCGGAAGGATTATCATGTACTGATTGTCTTGATCCTATTGCTTCACCCACCGAAACCACTGTCTACACCGTGACCACTTTGGGATGTGGAGGAGAAGTGGTAGAAATTCAGGTTACGGTTGAAATTATACCTAACCCCGGATTGACGGTAGGAGATGATCAAACCATTGATCTTGGTCAGACAATCACGCTGCAAGGGACGAACGAAGTAGCCACTATTCCTATCAATTGGTACAATGGAGAAACAGGTGAGGTAATCTGTACGGATTGTCCTAACCTGGTGCAACAACCCAGTAAGGCCGGCGAATACTACTTCGTGGCATCTGCGATTAATGCTATTGGATGTGGTGAAGAAGATACAGTGAAAATAACTGTCATCGATCCATGTGAGTTAGAGAAGATTGAGGCTGCCAATGCTTTTACACCAAACGGAGATGGATTCAATGACTATTTCGAAATACGTAATGATGGAGTGTCCACGATCGGATTAGTTCAGGTATTTAATCGCTGGGGTGAAATTGTATTCGAAACCCAGGATCTCAATGTAAAATGGGATGGTACCTTCCGGGGAGAACCAGTTAATCCCGGAGTGTATATGTACATTATTCAGGGAGACTGTGTCAATCTTGATAATTTCCAACTGGCCGGCAACGTCACCGTAATTAGATAACAAATAAAGACGCAATTACCATAAGCATTTCAAAGACCCGCGGCTACAAAATTGCCGTAGTAACTCTACGAATTTTGAAGCCAGGGTCTTCTTTTTTTGTCGGAATCGACCTCATTACAAATTCATTCTGCTGATGACAATGTTAAAATTTCTAAAAGCAAAGCCTTGGCACGAATATTGACACATAATATGTAGGAAAGAGATTAGCAATAATCACCGTCAAACCCCCTGATAGTTTTCTATTTAACCCTCTGACGGGAACTTCCAAAGACCATAGTCCCTTCATTTTACGGCCATAGAGAAAGAAACTGCGATTAGGTTCTATCCTAGATAATAGGTGAATTCAGTGCTTCTTCCAAAACTAGATTTAGCATGCAGAATTAGACCAAATTCTTGCGGGAGTTCAACTGAAGACACTTAAGAAACCTATCCTGAATCTTCATGGACCATGTTTTGGTTTTCCAATTGGTTTCATGATGATTGGGTAGTGAAGACCACTACATCTACAATAAAGTCTATCCAAAGAATCTTTCTCCCATTGGATGCAGAAGCATAGCAGTTTCTGTTGCAATTGAAATGTGACCCATCTTTTTTAATCACCGTTGAATGAAATAAGACCAGAATACAAAAAAGAGCCTATTTGAACACACTTTTATAAAGTCAGACCATGAAGATAATATACCATCAGTGGCTCCCCCCGTGTGCCGCTGAAACAAAATTTAGATTGCACAGTGCTGCAATCAGTAACCGCAATGTCGTAAAGTCAACTTCGTTGATCATGATGTTGCTGGCACTTCTGGGAGTTTATTCTCCTAAAGTCCAGGCCCAGGATATCCACCTATCTCATATCCACGCCTCTCCAACCTACATCAATCCGGCCATGACCGGCTTATTTAACGGAGATCTTAGATTCATTGCTAATTACCGAAGCCAATGGCAGACCTTCACCAATGGATTTCAGACCTTTCTGGGTTCTGCCGATATGAAATTAAACCAGGGATTTGGCTTGCAGGATGACGTAGGAGCGGGTATTCAGCTATCGACTGACCGGGCAGGAGATCTCAACTTTCGAACGACCAGTGCTAATTTTACCATGTCCTATTTGAAGGCATTAAATGGCATTGGAGATCATTTTGTCACTTTCGGAGTTTCCAATGGTATCGTGCAAAACAGCCTGGACCTCACCAATTTGAGAGTCTTTGATGAGGATCCTTACCTCCAAAGCGGAGAATTCGAACCTCAAAGAACATATTATGACTTATCCGCTGGTGCCGCCTGGTTCGCTCCACTACGCCGGCAGGACTTCATATACCTGGGAGGTTCTATTTTCCACCTAAATCGTGCTTTGGTTTCTTTCAATCGGAATGGTCAGGACATTCAACCAGGATCTAACCTTATACCGCGTTACATTTTGCACGGTGGCGCAAGTTTGCGAGTAAGTCAGGTGGCTGAATTAAAACCCAGTTTCATCTTTTTTGACCAGAATCCACATCGTGAATTTAATGTGGGAACATTTTTGAAAATCACTCGTGAAACGAGATCCTATCTAAGACCTGAATATGCATTTTATGCAGGTTTCTGGTATCGTTGGTCAATTAAAAATGGAGAATTTAACCGTGATGCGCTTATTGCATCTCTGCGATACGATTTCAGAAATACAGTCTTCTCTTTCTCATTCGATCTGAATATTTCACCGCTGCGCAAAGCAAGCAATGGATTTGGGGGACCTGAATTATCAATCATGCACTTCATCGATTTCATCCGTCCGGAACGAAAAAGAGTGAAGGTTAAATGTCCTGAAGTATAGACCAAAGTAATGAAACAAAGATAAATCCAGGCCTCTTAATTAAACACGAACATTCGCATGACCTATTTACTACTGCTTTGGCTTATGAAAAGGAATCCTGAATTGTTTTCCCCCATTACCAGGTTCTTGAAAAAATCATACATGGAGGAGAATGAGCGAATGGAACCAGGTTAAGAAAACATTTGAGACTTTTGATTTACTTTAATTGCCACAGAGAATAAAGATTCACCTGTGGCAATTTTTTTTATAAGGATTCAAATTTCGAATAGTCCTTAATTGGACTTCTTTTCTTAAGTTTGCAACTCGAACAACATTTAAATGAATAATCATCGCATACATCATAGTCATTTCACTTGCATTTGCACGTGGTGAGTCCGGTGTATGTAGTCAAAATACAATTACTTAATACGGCTTATCACGGGAACGTGATAAGCCGTATGTCTTTTAAAAGCTTTGGAAGCTATGTTAAAAATTGCGATACAGAAGTCGGGTCGACTGAGTGAGGGATCGATTGATTTATTGAAAAAGTGTAGTCTGAAGTTTAGAAACAGTCACAATCAGTTGATGACACCGGTCCAAAACTTTGATGCCCAGTTACTCTTTCTTCGTGATGATGATATACCACAGTATGTTCAGGATGGCGTAGCAGATGTTGGGATCATCGGAGAGAATGTCTTCCTGGAACATCAGGCAGATGTGGAAGTTGTCAAAAAACTGGGATTTTCCAAATGCAGAGTCTGTCTGGCGATTCCGAAAAATGAACAATATACCGGCGTTGAATATTTCAGGGGGAAGAATATAGCCACCTCTTATCCTAATATTTTGAAGACCTTTCTGGCTACCCATGGTCTGGAGGCTGGTATTCACAATATTTCGGGGTCAGTGGAAATAGCACCCAGCATCGGCCTGGCTGAGGCGATTATGGATATTGTAAGTACAGGGAGTACATTGCTTAGTAATGGACTCAAGGAGGTAGAGACTGTTCTCCGGTCCGAAGCAATTTTGATTGCTAATAAAGGGATGGGTAAGGAGGATAAAGCTTTATTACAGGAGATTTTATTCCGAATCGAGTCCGTGCTTAAAGCAAGAGATTTTAAATATGTATTATTGAATGCCCCCAATGATAAAATACAGGATATCGTCGAAATGCTTCCGGGCATGAAAAGTCCCACCGTACTTCCTCTGGCAGAAAGTGGTTGGAGTTCGATTCACTCGGTGATGTCTGAAGGAAAATTCTGGGAAAATATCGACCGGTTGAAGAGCTTGGGTGCACAGGGTATTCTGATTGTGCCGATTGAAAAAATGGTCCTTTAATCTCCTTCAAATTCAAAAAATGATACACACATATGAGAATCCAGACCGGGCGATTTGGCCGAACTTGATCCAGAGACCGAAGCCGGCGGTTGAAAACCTTCAAACTCTGGTTGGATCCATCATCGACTCGGTTCGACAGGAGGGTGACCGTGCCTTATTCAGATTTAGTCGAGAATTTGATCATGTAGATCTTGTGGATTTGAAAGTCACAGAGGAAGAATGGATCCAGGCCGAAAAGTGCATCGCCACGGAGTTAAAGACTGCGATCCAGACGGCGAAGCACAATATCGAGACATTTCATAAATATCAGAGGGTTAGCGAAGAGACGATCGACACTATGAAAGGTGTCAAGTGTTGGAGAGTGGCCCGACCGATCGAGAAAGTTGGACTCTACATACCTGGTGGATCTGCACCCCTATTTTCTACCGTACTTATGCTGGCAGTACCGGCCAGAATTGCCGGATGCGGTGAGATCGTTCTCTGTAGTCCTCCCCGGAAAGACGGCACGATTCACCCTGCAATAATTTATACCGCAAAGGTGACCGGAGTCACTACCATTTTAAAAGTGGGAGGTGCTCAGGCCATAGCCGCTCTTGCGTTAGGAACAGAATCAATTCCCAGGGTGGACAAAATTTTCGGTCCGGGTAATCATTTTGTGACGGAAGCTAAGGTGATGGCTCAGCAATTAGGAGTAGCTATTGATATCCCTGCCGGACCATCGGAGGTGCTGATTGTCGCAGATGAGAGTGCCAATCCTGAATTTGTAGCCGCAGATATGTTGGCTCAGGCCGAGCATGGTAGCGATAGTCAGGTAGTGCTGGCCACCAACCATCACCCCTTGTTGCAGGCTACAAGGGAGGCTATTAGCCGCCAGTTAAGGCAACTGCCGAGACGTGAGATCGCCGGTGAATCGATTGAAAAAAGTATGATAGTATATTTTGATGACCTCAATCGGTGTATCGAGTTTTCTAATGAGTATGCACCGGAACACCTCATCCTAAGTTTGGAGCAACCCGATCAGTGGGTTTCATCGATAATCAATGCAGGTTCGGTATTTATGGGACACTACAGCCCCGAATCCGTAGGTGATTATGCCTCTGGTACCAACCACACTTTGCCTACTGCAGGTTGGGCTCGTTCATACAGTGGGGTATCGTTAGATTCCTTTGTCAAGAAGATCACTTTCCAACAGCTTACCAGGGAAGGACTACAGACACTGGGACCCTTGGTAGAAGTTATGGCGGAGGCCGAATCCCTGATCGGTCATAAGCGAGCTGTTTCATATCGTTTAAAGTCTTTCGAATGAACCTGCAGGAACTTGTCCGCCCCAATATCTGGAGCTTGAAGCCGTACAGTTCTGCTCGCCACGAATTTGAAGGCCAGGCTGATGTTTTCCTGGATGCAAATGAAAATCCGTACGGATCTGTTTATAGTCGGTATCCGGACCCGCTACAAACCGAATTAAAGGAAAAAATTAGTATTTACCGATCGATTCCTACTGGGAACATCTTTTTAGGTAATGGGAGTGATGAAGCGATTGATCTGATCATTCGCATTTTTTGTAATCCTGGAATGGATGAGATATTGATCTTACCACCTACCTATGGTATGTACAAAGTATGTGCAGATATCTCCGATATAAAAGTGAAGGAATGTTTACTTACTCCCGAATTTCAGTTGGATTTGGCTCAAATCAAAAATTCCCTCACTCCCCGTACCAAGCTCCTTTTTATCTGTACACCAAATAATCCCACGGGCAATCTGATCGAGCCCGGTTCTATAGAGAAAGTTCTTCAGGTGTTTAATGGGATTGTCGTACTGGACGAAGCCTATATTGACTTTGCAGGGCCAGGACAGAGTTGGTTGGATAAACTTTCCCGCTATCCGAATTTGATCATCTTACAAACATTCTCAAAAGCCTGGGGCCTCGCTGCTATACGACTCGGTTTGGCATTTGCTGCCCCCGAAATCATTGATCTGATGAACAAGGTGAAACCTCCATATAATGTGAACCTGCTTACCCAACAGGCTGCGCTACGGTCTCTCAGCGAATATGAGGCGAAAAAAAGCCGGGAAATTTCAGAGATCAATTCTGAAAAAATGAGGTTGATGAACCTTCTTGAGGCTCGGGAAGAGGTTCTAAAAGTTTATCCTTCGGATGCCAATTTTCTCCTGGTAAAATTTTCAGACCCTCACTATGTTTTCTATCACCTGAGAAATGCGGGGATCATCGTTCGTGACCGGACCAATACTCCATTATGTGAAGGATGTTTAAGAATAACCATCGGTACCCCGAAAGAGAATCAACTTCTTATTGAAACGTTAAATAGCATGGTTTGAAAAAAGTACTGTTTATCGATCGGGATGGAACAATCATCGTGGAGCCGGAAGACACATTCCAGGTTGATTCAATGGAGCGACTGGAATTTTTGCCATCCGCTATTTCCAGCCTGAAGCAAATTGCTGGAGAACTGGATTTTGAATTAGTCATGGTTACCAATCAGGATGGACTGGGTACGGCTTCCTTCCCCGAAAAAGATTTTTGGCCTGCCCACAATCTAATGCTCAAAGTGCTGGCAGGAGAAGGAATAGACTGGAGGGAAATTGTGATTGATCGCAGTTTTGCTGCTGATGATTCGCCGGATCGAAAGCCTGGAATTGGCCGGGTTAGACACTATTTGTCGGGAGACTTTGATCTTGAAAGATCCTTTGTAATTGGTGACCGACTTACCGATATGATCTTTGCAAAAAATCTGGGATGCCACGGCATCTTTCTGGGTAAATCAGCCGATACCACGGAAGACTATCTTGCAGATTCCATGGACATGCAAAAGGTGATTGCACTGGAGACTGACTCCTGGCCGGATATTGTCCATTACCTAAAAAATCTGGATCGACAAATCGTCAGCCGGAGAGAAACGAATGAGACGTCCATTGAAGTAGAATTAAACCTTGATGGTACGGGAAAAACATCAGTAGATACCGGATTGCCATTTTTTGATCATATGCTGGATCAACTGGGAAAACATGGTGGTGTTGATCTTCGGATCCGCACTAAAGGAGATCTCCATATTGACGAACACCATACTGTGGAAGATACTGCGTTGGCACTGGGAGAGACGTTCCTTAAGGCTCTGGGAAATAAGAGGGGAACCGAACGGTATGGATTTGCATTGCCAATGGACGACTGTGAAGCCATGGTCACCCTCGATTTTGGCGGACGACCGTGGCTGATCTGGGATGTGGATTTCAAGCGGGAAAAGGTAGGAGATTTACCGACAGAGATGATATTTCATTTTTTCAAATCGTTTTCCGACGCAGCTAAATGTAACCTCCATATAAAGGCGAGGGGAGAGAACGAACATCACAAGATCGAAGCCATTTTTAAGTCTTTTGCCAGATCTGTAAAACGGGCTGTGCGAAGAGATATGGATAATTTTGATTTACCATCTACTAAAGGTACTTTGTAATGACGGTCGCCGTAATTGATTATAATGCTGGAAATACGCGTTCGGTGTATTATGCTTTGCAGCGACTTGGAGTTGATGCACTCTTTACCAACGATCGTGAAAAGATTCTCAAAGCTGATAAGGTCATTTTTCCCGGAGTGGGAGAGGCCAACAGTACAATGCGTTATTTGCGGAATAGCGGATTGGATCAATTAATTCCAAATCTGACTCAACCGGTGATGGGAGTCTGTCTGGGAATGCAGTTAATGTGTCGATGGTCTGAAGAAAATGATACACGGTGTTTGGGGATTTTTGATGTGGATGTTCTGAGATTTAGACCGACTGGAGGAGAGAAAGTTCCCCATATGGGATGGAACCAGATTTATGATTTGGATCCGCTGATGTTTGACGCCAAACTGGAACGGGAGTATACCTATTTTGTACACAGCTATTATATACCAAAGACTGATTTTACTTCTGCAACTTGTCATTATATTCACCCATTTTCCGCTGCAATCAGAAGGGATAATTTCTATGCAACCCAATTTCACCCTGAAAAATCAGGACCGGTTGGCGCCAGCATCCTCCGGAAATTTCTCGACATCTAAAACTGCAAGATGAATATCATACCTGCAATCGATATTATTGATGGAAAGTGTGTCCGTTTGAAACAAGGTCTTTATGACCAGAAAACAGTGTATCATGAAGAACCTGTTGAAGTGGCAAAGATGTTTGCCGATCACGGCATCACCCATTTGCATTTGGTCGATCTGGATGGAGCCAAAGCCAGTAAGGTCATTAATCACCGGGTTCTTGAAGAGATTGCCAGGGTTACGGAGCTTATAATAGACTGGGGTGGAGGCATAAAGTCGGAGGAAGATCTTCGTATTGTCTTTTCCAGTGGGGCCAGGCAAGCAACAGTTGGTAGCATTGCAGCTGAAAAGCCTTCGCTCTTTCATGAATGGCTGGAGATTTTTGGCGCTGATCGCCTAATTCTCGGTGCCGATCTGAAAAAGGGAATGGTGGCAACCAGAGGGTGGGAGGAGACAGCCACTTTAAATTGGCAGGAATTTTTTCAGATGCATGTGCAAAAAGGAGTTCGCACGATTATTTCAACAGACGTAGCCAGGGATGGCATGTTGCTTGGTCCTGCGAATGTACTGTACCAGGAGATGCTGGCGGCATATCCCGGTATCAATTTGATTGCAAGTGGTGGAATAGCGTCCGTTGATGATTTGCACAGCTTACGGGAAATAGGCTGTTTTGCAGCTATTGTGGGTAAGGCAATCTATGAACAAAAGATTTCGTTGACCCAAATTCAAGCTTTCTTGTAATGCTGGCAAAAAGAATTATACCGTGCCTTGATGTAAAAGACGGTCGAACCGTCAAAGGCATCAACTTCGAACAGTTGAGAGATGCCGGTGATCCGGTGGAACTGGGGAAACTCTACAGTGATCAGGGGGCAGATGAACTGGTGTTTCTTGACATCACAGCTACCAAGGAAAAACGAAGAACACTTGCTGCCCTTGCCGATCGGGTCGCTCACCATTTGAATATTCCCTTTACCATTGGTGGCGGTATTGGAAGTGTGGAAGATGTTGATCTCCTGTTGAATCACGGTGCGGATAAAGTAAGTGTGAATTCTTCAATCGTACGCCGGCCCGAGCTTATTGACGAACTGGCCAGGGAATTTGGCAGTCAGTGCATTGTGGCCGCAATTGATGCCAGATTGCTCGAAGATCAATGGATGGTACATGTGGCGGGTGGTACGATTCCAACCGATAAAGAACTCTTTCAGTGGGCAAAAGAAGCTCAGGAACGGGGTGCAGGAGAAATCCTCTTCACTTCGATGAATCATGATGGCACGAAAAATGGATTTGCCCTGACTCCCTTGAAAAAGATGTGTTCCATGCTTTCAATCCCGGTGATTGCCAGTGGAGGGGCTGGAACGATAGATCACTTTTATGAGGTTTTTCACTATGCTGAAGCAGATGCCGGATTGGCAGCAAGTATATTTCATTTTCAGGAAATACCTATTCCGGAGCTCAAGGACAATCTCCGGAGTCGTGGAATAGTGATCAGATAAAATTTAGCTATGCAGATAACACTAGAGAACATGGATCAGATTGATTTCGCTAAAGGAGATGGTCTGGTACCGGCAATCATTCAGGACAGGGATTCGGGAAGGGTGCTCATGCTCGGGTATATGGATCCTGCGGCACTACGTAGAACTTTTGAACTGCAGCAAGTGACTTTTTATAGCAGGAGTAAAGAACGGCTGTGGACCAAAGGGGAAACCTCCGGCAATTACCTCCGGCTGGACCAGGTAGAATTGGATTGTGACGCGGATACACTTTTGATTCAGGCGCTACCGCAAGGACCCGTGTGCCATACCGGTGATCCGACTTGTTTTGGGAAATCTTTTACCGGGATCTCTTTCTTAACATATTTAGAGGACGTGATTGATCAAAGACACAGTCAACCTTCAGAGCAGAGTTACACCAGTAGTCTCTTTCAGAGAGGTATTGATAAAATCGCCCAGAAAGTGGGTGAAGAAGCGGTGGAAGTTGTGATTGCATCGAAGAATGAAGACGAGGATTTGCTACTGGGAGAACTGGCCGATCTGACCTACCATCTGCTCGTCTTGTTGAGAGCCAAAAACATTAAGCTAGGTGATGTGTTGAAGGTACTGGAAGACCGTCATCAATAATTGGTAATTCTCAACTATTATCACTATTTTCTAACGTCATAGTGATGCAACCAGTGACTTTAATCGAATGCTAATATTATAGCTATTCATTGAATTCATTTTTATTATTTTTGCTGTTCGCTTAAAAATTTCGTAATGACATTAAATTCCTCACAAGGAAAGGGACTTCATGTTCCTTCTCTCGAAAAAGATTCCTGCGGAACCGGTCTCATTGCCAATTTGAATGGTATTAAGAGCCATAAGATCATCGACGATGCATTGACAATGTTGCACAATATGGAACATCGTGGTGCTTGTGGCTGTGAGCCCAACACGGGAGACGGAGCTGGTATTTTGATTCAGACGCCGCATGATTTCTTCGTAAAGAAGTGCCGTGAAGCAGGTTTCGATCTGCCGGACTATGGTGAATATGGGGTTGGGATGGTTTTCTTCCCGAAGGAGAAGAATTTGATGTCCCAATGCCGGGTATTATTCAATGACTATATTGACGAACAAGGATTTGAACTCCTGGGTTATCGAAAGGTTCCAACTGATAATGAGGATCTCGGAGAATCCGCTATTTCAGTCGAACCTCGAATTGAGCAGGTGTTTGTGAAACCTAAAACTGCCCTTGATCGTCGGCAATTGGAGCGTAGATTGCACGTACTACGAAAATTTGCCACCCATAATATTCATAAGACCTTTCCTCAGACAGCTGATCACTTTTATCTTTGTTCGTTCTCCTATAAGACGATCGTCTACAAAGGACAACTTACTACCGGACAGGTTCGAACCTATTATCCTGATCTGCAAAACGAAGACTGCACCTCTGGCATCGCATTGATTCACTCCCGGTTTTCAACGAATACGGTTCCTAAATGGAAATTAGCCCAACCCTTTCGGTATGTGGCCCATAACGGTGAGATCAATACTATACAAGGCAATATCAACTGGTGGAAATCAAAGGAGTTTCTCTTGAAATCCGAGCATTTTACCGAGATTGAGTTAGAAAAGCTAAAGCCGATCATTGGTCCGAGTCTTTCCGATTCAGGTTCTTTTGATAACATATTAGAATTTTTAGTACTGAGTGGTCGATCAATGCCTCATGCCCTAATGATGATGATTCCCGAAGCCTGGGAACATGATCCACATATGGAAGAGTATAAAAAGGCCTTCTACGAGTATCATAGCAATTTGATGGAGCCCTGGGATGGACCGGCTTCGATAGTTTTTACGGACGGTATCTTAGTGGGTGCCACCCTGGACCGGAATGGATTGAGACCGTCCCGTTATTTGCTTACTGAAGACAATACACTGATTGTAGCTTCTGAGGCTGGTGTTCTGCCCGTTGATCCTGCTACGGTCGTTTTCAAAGGCCGGCTTCAGCCAGGTAAGATGCTGATTGCCGATATGGATGAAAAGAGAGTAATTGGTGACGAGGAGTTGAAAAAGATTATTTGCCTGAATTCACCATACAAAGATTGGCTGGATGAGGGAAGAATTACCTTAAAGGATCTTCCTCCTCAGATACCGGCTTCGATCGGATATGATGACAATACGCTTTTGCGTTTGCAACAACTGCATGGTTTCACTCGTGAAGATCTTAAAGTCATTATCGGACCAATGATTAAAGAGGGGACCGATCCAATTGGATCGATGGGTACCGATACGCCGCTGGCTGTCTTATCCCATCAATCACAACATCTTGCCAACTACTTCAAGCAACTTTTTGCCCAGGTAACCAATCCTCCCATTGATCCGATACGGGAACGAGATGTGATGTCCCTGTTCAGCCGTTTGGGTAGTTCGGAGAATATTCTACACCCAGGTGCGGAGCAAGCCAAATTTATTCACCTGGAAAAACCCATCTTGACTAATGAACAATTAAATAAATTAAAGCATCTCAACCATCCGGATTTCAAATCAGGTAATATTGATATCGTATTCCGCGCAGATGGTCAGTCCGGCAGGTTGGTAGCCGCCCTCGATAATATTTGCGCGGCCGCGGAAGATCTGGTGCAGAATGGTTGTAATGTGTTAATACTAAGTGACAAAGCAGCAGATGCTTTTCATGCACCAATCCCTTCACTACTCGCTGTGGGTGCAATCCACCATCATCTTATTAAGGTGGGCTTACGCACAAAAACCTCCCTGGTTTTGGAGGCAGGTGACGTTCGCGAAACACATCATTTTGCTACCTTGATCGGTTATGGTGCCAATGCAGTGAATCCATATTTGACTTTTGCTACGATTGATGGTCTGAGAAGAAAGAGGTTTTTTGAAGGTTCGTCAAGTTCAGATGATCTGATAGGAGTCTACCTTAAAGCTACGGGAAAGGGACTGTTGAAAATCATGTCAAAAATCGGGATCTCGACCTTGCAGTCATATCACGGAGCCCAAATTTTTGAAATTCTGGGTTTGAACAGAGATGTGGTAGAAAGGTGTTTTAAAGGATCTATTTCCCGGATAGAAGGGTTAGGTTTTGATGAGATAGCCCGGGAATCGCTGCAAAAACACAGGATCGCCTTCCCTCAGAATCTTACTACTCCGGTTGATCTGGAGGTTGGAGGAGTATATCAGTGGAAACAACGTGGTGAGACCCACTTATTTAATCCTCAGACGATTCATTTACTTCAATACTCGACTAAAAGAGCAGATTTCAATCTGTTTAAGAAATATAGTGCACTCATTGATGAACAATCAGAAAAAGCACTGACTCTCCGCGGTTTGCTCACTTTTAGAAAGGGAAAGAGCATTCCCCTGGACGAAGTAGAGCCGGTAGAGAATATTTTGAAGAGGTTTGCAACCGGAGCTATGTCCTTTGGTTCGATCTCTCACGAAGCACACACCACTCTTGCCATTGCGATGAACAGAATTGGAGGAAGGAGCAACAGTGGAGAGGGAGGTGAAGATGAGATCCGGTTTAAGAAGAAGGAAAACGGTGATTTGGAAAGGTCTGCGATAAAGCAGGTAGCCTCGGGTAGATTTGGTGTGACCAGCTATTATCTGGCCAATGCAGATGAACTGCAGATAAAAATGGCTCAGGGCGCTAAACCTGGTGAGGGAGGACAATTGCCGGGACATAAGGTAGATGACTGGATAGCACGAGTAAGGCACTCGACACCAGGAGTGGGCTTGATTTCTCCACCTCCGCACCATGATATCTATTCGATCGAAGATCTGGCCCAGTTGATCTTTGATCTGAAAAACGCCAATCGTAAAGCAAGAATTAACGTAAAACTGGTTAGTAAAGCCGGTGTTGGGATTATTGCATCCGGAGTAGCCAAAGCACATGCTGATGCAATTCTAATATCAGGGCATGATGGTGGCACCGGCGCTTCTCCGATTACATCCATTAAGCATGCGGGGCTGCCCTGGGAATTAGGACTTGCCGAATCACACCAGGTTCTGGTAAAAAACAAGTTGAGAGACCGGGTGGTATTACAGACGGATGGACAGATCCGCACCGGCAGGGATCTCGCTATTGCCACATTACTGGGAGCGGAAGAATGGGGTATTGCAACGGCTGCCCTGGTAGTGGAAGGGTGCATATTGATGCGCAAGTGTCATCTAAACACCTGTCCGGTAGGTATTGCCACCCAGGATAAGGAGCTGCGCAAGCGTTTCACCGGTGATCCTCAACACGTGATCAACTTTTTCACCTTCCTGGCGGAGGAACTCCGTGAAATAATGGCGGAACTTGGATTCCGGAAGGTAACCGATATGGTAGGAAAGGTAGAGATGCTGAAGATGAAAAAGGACATCAATCACTGGAAATATCGCCATCTCGATCTAAGTCCGATTCTTTACAAAGAACCGGCCGGAGAAGAGGTAGGTCAGTGCAAAATGATTGAACAGGATCATGGTATTGCCGATGTACTCGATCGCAAATTGATCGAGCACTCTCGACTGACTTTGCAGGCCGGTCATGCAATCTCTGGTGTTTTCCCGATTAAAAATACCGATCGGGCCGTTGGAGCGATGTTGTCGAATGAAATCAGCAAGGAGTATGGAGGAGACGGACTTCCGGATGGTACGATCGAGTATCGGTTCCGTGGGTCGGCTGGTCAGAGTTTTGGTGCATTTGTGGCTCCCGGGGTTCAGTTTACCCTGGAAGGTGAGTCAAACGACTACTTTGGGAAGGGCCTGTCCGGTGGAAGGCTGATTGTAACACCGGATCGAGATGCCAAGTATCAACCAGATAAAAACATCATCATCGGTAATGTCGCATTGTATGGTGCCACCAATGGTGAGGCATATATCCATGGAATGGCGGGAGAGCGCTTTGCCGTGCGAAACTCGGGAGTTCGGGCTGTTGTAGAAGGTGTAGGAGATCATGGTTGTGAATATATGACAGGTGGAATTGTGGTGAATCTGGGATCATGGGGCCGTAACTTCGCTGCCGGTATGAGCGGTGGTGTGGCATACATTTATGATCCGGCCCAGAATTTTAACGAATCATGCAATATGGAAATGATTGAATTGGAGGAGCCATCACTCGATGATTTGGAAGAGGCCCGTAGTCTGATCCGCAATCATTTCAGGCATACCAGCAGTGCCCTGGCGCTGGGAATTCTTACGGATTGGGATTCCGAAGCCAAACATTTTATTAAAGTAATGCCAAAAGACTATAAGGCTGTTTTGCTTAAGAAACAACTGGCAGAAACAGAAAAAGTCAAAGTAGGTTAGTATTTAAATATCACAAGAGAATGGGAGATCCAAAGGGCTTTATGAAAGCCACGAGAGAGTTGCCTAAGTCGAGGCCGCCAGAAGAACGAATCGATGATTACAGGGAAATATATTTACCGTTCCCAATTGAAAAAACGGTCGTACAGGCTGCACGTTGTATGGATTGCGGGATACCTTTTTGTCATAGTGGTTGTCCCCTGGGAAACATTATTCCCGAATTCAATGATGCTGTCTACCGTGAAGATTGGTTATTGGCCTATGAGATCTTAGCCTCGACAAATAACTTTCCCGAATTTACCGGCCGGATTTGACCGGCTCCTTGCGAAACGGCTTGTGTACTGGGTATTAATCAACCGGCAGTGGCCATCGAGCACATCGAAAAGAGTATAATCGAGCAAGCTTTTGAAAGAGGACTGGTTAAGCCCAATCCTCCTGGTGAAAGAACAGGCAAGAAGGTGGCTGTCATTGGTTCTGGACCGGCTGGACTTGCTGCGGCCGCTCAACTCAACCGAGCTGGCCATCTGGTGACGGTCTTTGAACGAAAAAATCGCATCGGAGGCCTCTTGAGGTATGGTATTCCTGACTTTAAGCTTGAAAAAAATGTGATCGACCGCAGATTGGCAGTGATGGAGGCGGAAGGGATCAAGTTTCAGACCAATGCAAATGTGGGAGAAAATATATCAGTAGATCTGTTAAAGAAAGATTTTGATGCCATCTGCCTTTGCGGTGGATCTACCATACCAAGAGATTTGAATATCCCAGGCAGAGAACTGAATGGGGTGCATTTTGCCATGGAATTCCTGGAACAGAATAATCGACGGGTAGCCGGAGATAAAATTAATCCAGCCGAAGAAATCATGGCCACCGGAAAACATGTAATTGTGATCGGTGGTGGGGATACCGGATCCGATTGTGTAGGAACGTCAAATCGTCACCGGGCGGAAAGTATTACCCAAATCGAACTTCTTTCCAAACCGCCGGATAGCCGAGCTGAAGAAACACCCTGGCCACTTTGGCCGATGATGTTGCGCACTTCCTCTTCCCATGAGGAGGGAGCCGACCGGTTTTGGGCCGTATTGACCAAATCCTTTCACGGTGATGCTGATGGTAATGTCAAATCTCTTAAAGTGGTAGATATTGCGTGGACTACCGATCAGATTACGGGCCGATCCGGATTTAAAGAAGTGGAGGGCACAGAGCGTGATCTTCCATGTGATCTTGCCCTGTTGGCGATAGGATACTTACATCCTCAACATACGGGTCTCTTGGATAAACTGGGAATAGAGTACGATGAGCGGGGTAATGTCAAGGCTAATAACTATCAAACAAACATTGAGAATATCTTCTCTGCCGGTGATATGCGGAGAGGTCAGAGTTTGGTGGTTTGGGCTATTTCAGAGGGAAGAGAGGCAGCCAGAGCTATTGATATCTTTCTCATGGGTAAGTCAACGCTCGAAGGCAAAGCAGTCTCACCGCTCGCCATCGAAGAATAGGTAATTTCATTCTCATCAGACTTCGCTTCAGTCAGGAGATAGAAAGTACGTTTCTGAGTTTCACAAATGCAGGGATGAGAAACAAAACATGTGACAATTTAGAGGATCCAGAGTATTATCGGTTGAAATTTCTATTCTGCTAAGTTCGTCTTCTGAAAATTATATTTGGTTCAGTCATATCGCTCATTCAGAATGCTAATGACAATTCTGGCTTATTTTCCTTTGTCTGTTAGTATCAGCTCCGATACTTTTATATCGATGTAGAGAATTTCCCTAACGAAATATTAATTAGGATATGTTGCTTATTTCCTTTATCACGTTGTTTCTGGTCACAAGAAATAGAAATAAATCTGTGCTGGGTGTTATTGGGGCTCCAAACCGGACACCAATGCAGAAGTTGGATGCGATTATAAGGCAAAAGGTCGCTGACAGGAATTTATTTTAATTGGATCAGTTTGGTGACATTCTCTCCAGATTCTTAAACTTTTGAAAACGGGAATAGATGAACAGGAGAACACTCATTAAGAGTACCGTTACATTCGCTGCCGGTGCTTTGACCGCAAAAAGGTCTAATTTCCAGAGCTCACCAATATTGGATCGTGTAAATCCTGAACGCTCAGATCGTCTTCGAATCTGGGAGAGAGGATTGGAGTGGCGACCTGACATCAGCCATCTGAAAGCGCGACTTCTGGCTAATGAGAATCCCTATGGGCCGAGTCCGAAAGCCCGGTTGGCAATGATGGAATATACAAGAATGGGTAACCGGTACGGCCATACGCAAGCCGAAGAATTAATTGCCAAGTTGGCAAAATTGGAAGGTGTTTCGGAGAATTGTATTCTTTTGGGGCCGGGTTCGTCAGATCTCCTGGAAAAGACAGCCACTGTCATGTTTCACAAGGGAGGAAATGTGGTCATGGCAGATCCATCGTATATGTCATTGGTCAAGACCGCCCAGTATTTCGGTGCAGAGATGAAGGGAATTCCCCTTACAGAAGACTATGCGCATGATTTGGTGAAAATGAAATCGGCTATTGATGATAAAACCAGACTGGTGTATATCTGCAATCCCAACAACCCGACCGGTAGTGTCACCTCCAGTGAAAAGCTTTATCAATTTTGTGAGACTACTGCTGAACAGGTACCGGTTTTTGTGGACGAAGCATACTTGGAATTTATCGAAAATGGCCGGAAGGATTCGATGGTGAATCTGGTTGCGAAAGGAAAGAATGTGATCGTATCAAGAACCTTCTCGAAAATTCACGGCATGGCTGGATTGAGAGTAGGGTACATTGTGGCCTTACCCGCGGTAATTGAAGAAATAGCCGCTTTGTCCCGATCCAATATGGGGATGAATATTGCATCCCTGCAAGCCGCAATGGCAAGTCTCGACGATGAAGATTTTTTAAAAATGAGCCGGCATAAAAATGCAGAATGCAGGCAGTTTGTCGCCGAGAGCCTGACTGGTATGGGTATAGATTACATTCCTTCACATACGAATTTTTTAATGTTTCCATTGTCAACGGATGGAAAGCTCTATCTCCAGAATATGTTTACCCGGGGGGTCGGTGTACGTGTATTCGAAATTGACGACATGCCCTGGAGTAGAGTAAGTATAGGAACCATGGAAGAAATGGAACTATTCGTCCAGACCCTGAAAGTCGTTTTAGCGTAGTGGATCCTGCCCTGCACCAGACTATAGCATTTATTCTCTTATTGGTAGTCGGATTATCGCTAAAGTGGAGAATAAAAGATGCCAAAGAACTAAATGGAATAAAGACGGTCATTCTTACTGTGGCATTGCCAGCCACTATTTTCTTGGCTTTGTTAAAAATTGAATTATCAGGATCACTGATGATTTTACCCTTTTTGGGATTTGGTGCTAATGTAATCCTGTACTTCGCCTCCCGTTTCGTCTTAAATCATTTGGACCGGACAATTTCAACAATCAAGAAGCGGACCTTTCTTCTGCTTTTACCTTCATTTGCTCCCGGACTATCTTGTTTTCCCTTTGTTATTGAATATTTGGGAGATGATGCATTGGCAAATGCCGCTATTATTGACATTGGTAACAAATTCTTTATTCTGATTGTCCTGTATCTGATCGCCGTTCAATGGTTTCAATCCCTTCATTCGAATAATTCACGGAATTCGGGCTCGAGGGAGCGTATTAGATTATTGCTTTCTTCCCTGGTGAAAGAACCAATCAATATAGTGATTGTTCTTGCACTTATTTTCCTGATATTCGGATATAATCTCGATAAATTACCGTTGTTCCTACAGCAGTTTCTTTCTCAGACGCACTCGCTGACTACTGGTTTGATTTTATTGTTTATTGGTGTTGCATTTAATATTCGTGGCACGAATTTAGCCGGCATATTCGGCCGGTTGTTTTTACGTTCAGGCATTGCTTTTCTCTTGAGTGCAATCGCTTTATTTATTGGCAAACCGGAGATTATTAATCTGGCGCTGTTAATTGTCATTTTTCCTCAAAGTTCATGCAGCTTCTGGCCACTAGCTCATATGTCCTCCATCGAAATGATGGAAGGAAAAGATAAGGCCGGTATTTCTACATTCGATATTCAATTGGGTCTGAATATCATTGCATGCTCGCTACCCCTTTCTTCTTTAATCATCCTGGGAGTATGTAGTACGGGTCATTATTTCATAGACCCTGTACATTGTATCATTGCCGCTGTATCTATGCTGGCAGCCGGATTCCTTTTGCGATATAGCAGAGAAATTTTTGAAACCAGGTTTGAGGGAGGTCTGGTGGAGATCCCGGAGAAATGACGTAGGGGCAAAAGCGCCGCATGTCAATATTTTGATCGATTCCTGAGCGGTCTTCCCAGGCAAACCATGCCTCGAACTGATATTCTACCAAGAGGGTTAAGCGATTAAATTAAAAAGGATGTTCTGTTGTGTCTCAGGTTTGATGTCCCTGGTTTTTCCTATTTTCAGTTGCTGTAATTCATCTCAGCGGATTACCATCAATTTATCTAACTGCCAATAAATAATTATGAAGCCATTTTCTACTTCCCGTCGAAATTTACTCCGTAACCTTGGTCTTGGCGCTGCTGCAACAGCTGCCCCTTTTTTAGGTAGGGCCCAAACTGCGGACAAAGAAAAATTCAATACTGCGACAGCTGGATTGCCACCTTTGAAAGTCACTAAAGTAAAGGCCATAGCCACCTGTCCACACGGGATAGAACTAATTGTGGTGAAAGTAGAGACCAGTGAACCTGGCCTCTATGGCCTGGGATGTGCAACTTTCCGGCAGCGCGCTCACGCGGTGGTCGCAGCCATAGACAAATATCTCAATGACTTTTGTGTTGGCCGGGATGTTGATAATATTGAAGATATGTGGCAAGCCACCTATCAAAGTTCGTACTGGCGAAACGGCCCGGTTTTAAATAATGCACTCAGTGGATTAGATCAAGCTCTGTGGGACATAAAGGGAAAACGGGCGAATATGCCGGTTTATCAGCTACTTGGAGGTAAATGCCGGTTTGGGGTAGATTGTTATGCCCATGCCTCGGGGAAAGCTCCGGAGGAAGTGGCGGACAATGTGACCAGGTTTATGGAACAGGGTTTCCGTCATGTGCGTATTCAGATGGGAGGATACGGAGCCACCCAGCTGCTGGGCGCCTATGGCTATTCGGGAGCTGCTCCTGAACCGGATTTTAAGAAAGCCGGTTTTGGTATGGCTGATGATAATTTTATGGATCCACTGGTCTATGCTAAAAGTGTAGTAGATATATTTGACAAGACCAGGCAACAATGCGGAGAACAAGTCGAATTGCTCCACGATATTCACGAGAGAGTGCAGCCGCTGGATGCAATAAATTTGATAAAGAATCTGGAGGAATACAGGCCTTTCTTCATTGAAGATCCATTCTCGCCGGAGAACAACCGCTATTTTAAATTGCTTCGGGAACACACCATGGTACCGATTGCGATGGGTGAATTATTCAACAGTCCTCACGAATGGGTTGATCCGATCAAAGATCAAATGTTTGATTTTATACGGATTCATATCAGTCAGGCAGGAGGGATCACACCCGCAATGAAAGTAGCCAGGTTGGCAGAATTCTTCAATGTCCGTACTGCCTGGCATGGTCCCGGAGATGTTTCTCCAGTGGGTCATGCTGCAAATGCCCACATTGATTTTGCCGTGTGGAATTTTGGCATTCAGGAATCTGTGCATTTTTCCGATACGCTTCAGGAAATCTTCCCCGGATGTCCCTATGTCGATAATGGATATATGTATGTCAATGAAGCACCGGGTCTCGGGGTAGATGTCAATGAAAAGGAAGCAGCTAAATATCCACTTCCCGATGTCCAACTAAATAATTGGACGCAGGTGCGCAAGAAAGATGGAACGATTATCCGTCCCTGATCGGACGCGCCTGGCTTGCTTCAATACTTTTAATCGCTCAATTTGGTATATCCAATTGAACATCTCCGATATGCCGGAGAGTTTAAGGGGTACGTATATCAAATTGACATTATGAAAAGCGCATTAAGGACCATTTTATTCATCGTTGGACTAGGATTGATTGGCTATGGTATCTATATGATAGTATCGCCTGATGTCCAGGCTGAAGTGTTAGGAATTGAGTTTTCGGCAAGTGACAATGAAATCAGTACAGAATCCATTATTCTGATCGCATTAGGAATTATAGCGATCGCGTTGCCCAGGCTGATCAGGTAAGAAAATCACAGCTTTTTCAGGCATCAACTTGCATTTTGGTAAAAAAGTTGAACTTTTTTTAGCGTGGATATCATGGATTGTCTACATTTGCACCACTTGATTAAATTATGAGTAAGTCCTATAGCCAGTATTTTTTCTTCTTCTTTTATGGATGTCCGTAAAAGGGGACCTGGCTTTTTGATTATAAAATAATATTTGGGTCCCTCAGGGACCCTTTTTTTTTATGGTTACAAAGAAAATGAAGAAAGTTGCGATACAGGGTTATCCCGGGGCATTTCATGAAATTGCTGCAAGGCTTTATTATAATGGCACCCCTCTCGAGATTGTACCAGCGGATACTTTTGAGGAGGTTGTTTCACTGGTAGAGAATAATGCAGGGGCAGATATTGGGATGATGGCTATTGAAAATTCGATTGCCGGGAGTCTTCTCTATAATTATAATCTCATTAACCGTTCATCCCTACAGATCAGTGGAGAAGTCTACTTGCGTATCAAGCAGAATCTTCTCGTTTTACCGGGATCCGACCTGTCTGAACTAAAGGAGGTGCAATCACATTATATGGCGATAGCCCAGTGCAAGGAATATTTTAAGTCTTACCCTCATATCAAGTTAGTTGAGACAAAAGATACGGCGGAGAGTGCTCGATATATTGCCGAGAATAATCTCAGATCGGTAGGAGCCATTGCCAGCACGCTTGCGGCAGAAATGTATGGCCTGGATATTCTTAAGGAAAGCATTGAGACCAACAAACTGAACTATACGCGTTTTATCGTGCTGGAACATTTTATGAACGTTCCTCACGATGATGGATTTAATAAAGTCAGTGTATCATTTGCTGTCAGCCACAAGACCGGCAGCCTTTATAAAGCCTTGAAAGTCCTCAATGATCTCGATGCCAATATGACGAAGATACAATCGACCCCCATTCCCGGCAGACCCTGGGAATATCTCTTTTTTGTTGACTTTTTACTTGATGATACCGGAAAATTTGGAAACGTGATTCAAGGTCTGTCGGAAACGACGCTTGGATTAAAAATATTAGGTAAGTATAAAGCCGGACAAAATTATGAAGATTAAACTGGCAGATAGGGTAGGACAGGTGGAAGAATATTACTTCTCCACCAAGTTGAGGCAGATTGCGCAAATGCGCGCAGCCGGGCTTGATATTATTAATCTGGGTATTGGTAGTCCGGATCTTAAACCTTCGCAGGAAGTGATCGACCGGCTAAGTCAAGAAGTTCAGCAGGAAGATCAGCATGGGTACCAGTCTTATATTGGAATTCCGGAATTGAGGGAAGCACTGGCGAATTGGTATCGCCGTAAGTTTGGAGTAGCCCTAAAGCCGGAAAACGAGATATTACCTCTAATTGGTTCCAAAGAAGGTATCATGCATCTGTCGATGACTTACCTGCAGGAGGGTGATCAGGTGCTGGTGCCAAATCCCGGATATCCCACCTACCGGTCGGCGGCTCAATTAGCAGGAGCTGAAGTAGTCAATTATGATTTGAATGAAGAGCATGGCTGGTTTCCGGCCATTAAAGAACTGGAAGAAATGGACCTTTCGAGGGTCAAAATGATGTGGGTCAACTATCCACACATGCCCACAGGTACCATAGCGACCCCGGAGTTGTTTGAAGATTTGGTCAAGTTTGCCAGGCGGAACGAAATATTGCTGTGTCACGATAACCCCTACGCATTTATTCTAAACAAAAACCCCCTAAGTATTCTATCTGCGGAAGGTGCAATTGATGTAGCGGTAGAGCTTAATTCTCTAAGTAAGACATTCAATATGGCCGGATGGCGGGTGGGATTTCTGGTAGGTAATAGTGATCGAATCCGTGAGGTACTTCGTTTCAAGAGTAATATGGATTCTGGTATGTTTAAACCTCTTCAATTAGCAGCAGTTGAAGCACTTAATCAACCTGATATTTGGTATGATCGGGTCAACGATACGTATCAATCCCGAAGGATCCTGGCGGAGGAGATTCTTACTGCACTACAATGTAGTTTTGACCGATCTCAGGTGGGAATGTTTGTATGGGCGCACATTCCGGACAACTATCCCGATGGAATCAGTATGGCTGACCAGATTTTAGAGGAGGCGAATGTGTTTATCACTCCGGGTAATATTTTTGGTGATAAAGGAAATCAATACATCAGGATATCTCTTTGCAGCAAAGAGGATCTATTGAAAACAGCATTGGAAAGGATCAAGGATTGGCAAAAGAAAAATAGATAATAACGGCATTTATGATCATAGCAGTTATCGGTATCGGACTTATCGGAGGCTCACTGGCTATTTCTTTGAAGCAAAATGGCTTTGCTGACAGGATATTGGGGGTAGATCATAATGAACAACATGGATTGAAGGCAATTGAGCTGGGCATTATTGATGAAGTGGTCGACTTTGAAGCAGGAATCCGGCAAGCAGACTTGATCATATTGGCTACTCCTGTCAACGTGATTGTACGGATTTTGCCCGATGTGCTGGACCTGGTTGAAGATCAAATTGTCGTCGATGTGGGTTCGACGAAGGAAAGAATCACTTCTTCGGTGCAGGGTCATGTCCGAAGGGGTCGGTTCGTCGCCACCCATCCTATGGCAGGTACTGAATATTCCGGTCCGGAGGCTGCAATTCCGGATTTATTTGGGGGTAAGTGTACCGTCATTGTAGATAAAGAACAATCAGACCCGGATGCACTCGCTACAGTAGAGAGCATGTATGATTCACTGGGGATGAATATTGTCTACCATCAATCTCATGACCACGATATACATACTGCCTACGTTTCCCATATATCTCATATCAGTTCATTTGCCCTGGCACTGACGGTACTGGAGAAGGAAAAGAATGAAAAACGCATTTTTGAACTGGCTGGCGGTGGATTTAGCAGCACTGTACGACTCGCAAAAAGTAATCCTGAAACCTGGGTGCCTATTTTTGAGCAGAACCGGGACTACGTATTGGATGTTCTGGATGAACATATTAATACGATCAGCCGGTTTCGTACCTTACTCATCAAGAAAGATTTTGAATCATTTTATAAATTGATACAGCAAGCAAACCAAATTAGAAGAATCGTAAATTAAATCATCATGGAAATGGATATCAAATTACCCATCGAACGGCCAAAAAACAGGCCCATTGTTATCACTGGTCCTTGTAGTGCCGAGACGGAGGAACAAGTGATGAAGACAGCACAAATGCTGGCAGATCTCGATATGCCGGTTGATATGTTCCGGGCGGGAATCTGGAAACCACGTACCCGACCGGGTAGTTTCGAGGGAATCGGCTTCGAAGGATTGAAGTGGTTGAAGAAAGTGAAGGATAATTTTGGCTTCAAGATTACCACCGAAGTAGCGAATACCCAACATGTATTTGAAGCTTTAAAAGTAGGTGTTGACGCATTGTGGATCGGTGCTCGTACTACAGTAAATCCATTTTCCGTCCAGGAAGTTGCCGATGCATTAAAGGGTGTGGACATACCCGTGTTTATTAAAAACCCGATAAATCCTGATCTGCAGTTATGGAAAGGCGCGGTAGAACGAATCTATAATGCCGGTATAAATCGTATCGGTTTGATCCATCGTGGATTTTCCAAATTCGGAAATACAATCTATCGCAACGTGCCTGAGTGGCAGATTCCGATTGAACTAAAGAGAACTTTTCCCGATATCATGATGTTGGTTGATGCTTCGCATATATGTGGTAACAGGGAAAACCTGCTGGAGATCTCACAAACTGCATTGGATCTCAACTATGATGGAGTGATGCTCGAATCTCATTGTGATCCGGCTAATGCCTGGAGTGATGCAAAACAACAGGTATCTCCTTTTCAGCTTAAAGAAGAGATCATTGACCGTCTTCAGATTCGTAAGACCGGTGCCGGCGATGTGGAATTTCATCATAATATTGAAGACCTGCGCCTTCGGATCGATGCGATA
The DNA here is from genome assembly GCA_020436835.1 of Saprospiraceae bacterium. Taxonomy (GTDB): domain Bacteria; phylum Bacteroidota; class Bacteroidia; order Chitinophagales; family Saprospiraceae; genus JABDMH01. Next base: position 27,290 of record JAGQWZ010000288.1, read on the forward strand.
GACAAAGAAATTATCCAGATGCTGGGAAACCGGATGAAGGTCGCGGAAAAGATCGGTCAATATAAGAAGCAGAATAATATCGCCGTATTACAGGCTGATCGCTGGAATGAAATCATTGAGAAGGCTATGAAACAAGCCAATCCCCTAAATCTTAGTGAGGAGTTTATTTCCCGGGTACTGAAGGCGATTCATCAGGAATCCATCAATCACCAGGAACGCATCATGCAAGGTGACAAGAAAGGAGAACAAGTCAAATGATGGCGTGACTTTTGTAGGAAGAAGGTGTATTGAGACCCTTCTTCCTATATTAACTTTTATCTTATACTAAGAATTTTGATATAGGCTAATTTTAATACTGTAACCAGTTATCTCCAAGTAGTTTACGCATTTATAATTTATCAATATTATTTTTTGTGCTAATAGTTTTATATGTGAACAGAAATGTTCATATTAGCGCTAGGATCGTGATATAGAAATTTAAAAAACCGAGATAACTTATGTTGATTTTGTGCATTACCTCCTTATCCTTCCTATTGGGAGCTGTGATCATTTCCGGATCAAAATTAGTTTCAGATAGAAGAAGGATATTTTAGAACACTCACCCTCAGATCTTCGAACTCCACTCACTACTTAATTTCAATAATTTTAACTCTCCTTGCGAGAACCTGACTGTCATGGGTTACATGCAGGTGTTAAACTTTTGCCTCTCCGTCTTGTTCTTCAAGCATGTCTGTTTAATGCCAGTAGATTTATACCATCTTACTTTGCTAAAGTAGGTAATCTAATCCGGCATTGATATCTTTGTTATTTGCATAAACAAATATGGAGGCAATTTCCAGAGCTATGATCCCCACCAAATGGGGAGTATTTGAGATGATCGCTTATGCTACTGATCCGGCTGATCCAATGCCTCACCTGGCACTGGTACACGAAAAGACACCAGCCCAGGATGTCCTGGTAAGAATACATTCAGAATGCCTCACTGGTGACATCTTTGAATCAAACCGTTGTGAGTGTGGTACCCAACTACGTTCATCCCTGGATCAGATTAGTGAAGAAGGGGGAATCGTAGTGTATCTTCGTCAGGAAGGACGCGGAATAGGTTTGATTGAGAAACTCAAAGCCTATCAACTACAGGATGTGGGCTATAATACGGTGGATGCTAATGTTCAATTGGGACATGCTCCGGATGAAAGATCATATGATCTGGCAGTACGGATCTTAAAAGACCTGGGGGTTGGATCGATCCGGCTACTGACAAATAACCCGGACAAAATAAAGGCAATCGAAGATTCTGAAATCAAATTGGTGGAACGAGTGCCTCTCATTATAAAGTCAACTCAGGACAATCTTCAATATTTAGAGACCAAGAAGAAAATAATGGGACACCTTCTGGATTAGGCTTTAGCTTCTTCCGTTTTACCGCAGGGCTCATCCGCTGTTCTTCCACATACGTTGCAGGTACCAAACTTATCTTTTACCATCGGATTATTGGTAGCGCAGGTGCCACGGAATTCCTGGCCAGTCACAATGTGACGGATATTGATCAGTGCAAAGGAAACTGCAAAGACCACAAAAATGATTACCAGAGTTGTAAGAAATTGGGTCATAATCAAGAACTTCTATCATTAAAACAACTGGGAATAGGAGATGTTCAGTACTCTGCAATTAAGCGCCTATAGATCATATCCCCTGTGACTAAAGCCTTACCTTTGGCAAAAATATGAAAAACTTACCGTATGGATAAAAAGTTGATGGCCTTTCAGAGATTGTTGGAGGTGATGGATGACCTTCGTGAAAAATGTCCCTGGGACCGTAAGCAAACAATGGAGACCCTCCGGAATCTGACCATTGAGGAAACCTATGAATTGGCAGATGCAATCCTGGACAAAGATTTGACCGGAGTGCAGGAGGAGATTGGTGATCTCATGTTACATATGGTTTTTTATTCCAAGATTGCTGAGGAGCAGGGTGTTTTTACCATCGGTGATGCACTGGAAGCTGTGTGTGATAAACTGGTAGAGAGACATCCGCATATCTACGGTGATGTTAAGGTAAAAGATGAAGAAGAGGTTAAACAAAATTGGGAGCAAATCAAACTGAAGAAAGGAAAAAAACGGTCGGTGCTGGCCGGAGTGCCCGCGTCCCTACCCGCAATGGTAAAAGCCTACCGGATGCAGGAGAAGACGAAGCAAGTCGGCTTCGAATGGAGTGATAAAGAGGAGGTGTGGAATAAATTGCAGGAAGAAATGACAGAACTAAAACAGGTGCTGAATGATCCTAATAATGATCATTCACGACGAGAAGATGAATTTGGAGATGTACTGTTCTCGCTCATTAATTTTGGCCGTTACTATGAACTGGATGCGGAAACAGCCCTTGCGAAGGTCAATCAAAAATTTCACCGCCGTTTTCAGTACATCGAATCCAAAGCATCCAAACCGCTCAAGGAAATGACATTGGAAGAAATGGATGCCCTGTGGGATGAAGCAAAAGAAGGAGAATTAGCCAGCTAAACATATCTGTCCCGTGTCAAAGATTATTTGCTATCTTTGCAGCCGCTATAACTGATTGCTTAATCACTAATGGTAAATTTTTAATTATAATGGCAGAATATTTAACAAAAGAGAAAATTCAGGAAATTTTTAAAGAGTACGGTGGTTCTGAAACCAATACCGGCTCAGCAAAAGGCCAAATCGCCTTGTTTACCTACCGAATCCAGAGCCTCTCTGAACACCTCCAAGTCAATAAGAAAGATCATTCCTGCAGGAGAACGTTGCTTTCACTTGTCGGTAAGCGGAAAAGATTACTAAAATTCGTAGCCGAAAGAGATATCAACGAATATCGAGAGCTGATCGAACGTTTAGGTCTACGAAAGTGATCAAGGTTATCTTAAGAAAACGATTTGACAAAATATTTCATGCATTAGCGGATCCAACCTGAAGAGATCCCTAAAAGCGGGTAACGGTTTTCCGGTACTCACTCTTAAAAATCGTCTAAAGACGGCGACACTATTTATATTATGGGAAAACAAACTCCTTTATCAACCTCATTTGAGTTGCCCGATGGCAGAGAGGTTGTCATTGAAACTGGCAAATTAGCAACACAGGCAGATGGTTCTGTTGTGGTCAAGATGGGAAAGACGATGTTGCTTGCCACTGTAGTTTCTTCAAAAGAATTGAATCCGAATCAATCTTTCTTTCCGCTCTCCGTTGATTATCAGGAGAAATTTGCTTCTGTTGGTCGTATTCCGGGAAATTTCTTCCGGAGGGAAGCCAAGTTGTCAGATTATGAAGTCCTTATCTGCCGGTTAGTAGACCGGGCAATAAGACCTCTCTTCCCGGATGGCTATATGTATGATACACAGGTGATCGTTAACCTGATTTCCGCAGACAAAGATGTTATGCCTGATGCGTTGGCAGCTTTGACCGTGTCAGCAGCTTTGTCGGTTTCAGATATACCCTGGGAAGGCCCGATTTCTGAAGTGCGGGTAGCTCGAATCAATGGTAAATTTGAAGTGAATCCTTCCAGGGATGCTTTGGCAAATGCGGACCTCGATATCATTGTAGCGGCATCGATGGAAGACGTGATGATGGTGGAAGGAGAGGCCAAAGAGTGCGATGAAGCCGACCTGATCGAAGCAATAAAGGTAGGCCATGAAGCGATCAAAGTGCAATGTCAGGCCCAGTTGGAATTAGTCAAATTGGTTGGGGAGTCAGCGACGGTCAAACGGGAGATTGAACTTCCGGAAGAAGATAAAGAATTGAAGACTTTTGTTGAAAGCTTTTCCAGCGATCGAATTCTGGAGATAAGCCGTGGGGCACTCGATAAGCATGCTCGTAAAAATGGCTTTAAAGAAATAGAAGAGGAGATGAAAGCCAAACTTCTCGAAGAAAAAGGGGAGGAGTACTTTGAGGAGAAGGAAGGTTTAGCCGGTGAATACTTCGGAAAGATCAAGAAAGAGGTTATCCGGAAGATGGTGTTGAATGAAGGAAAGAGACTCGATGGCAGACGATTGGATGAAGTTCGGCCAATCTGGTGTGAAATCGATTACCTGCCAGCTGCGCATGGTTCGGCAATATTTAATCGGGGTGAAACACAATCCCTCACTAGTCTGACCTTGGGATCCAAGGTGGATCAAAGTCTCGTCGACACTGCTTTGGAATACTCCTACAATAATTTTATCCTGCACTATAATTTTCCAGCATTCTCGGTTGGAGAAATTAAACCGATGCGTGGTCCGGGAAGACGAGAGGTTGGACATGCAAATCTGGCAGCCCGTTCTTTGAAGCAGGTTATGCCGGAAGATCAACCTTATACGATTCGTTTGGTATCGGATATTCTGGAATCAAATGGCTCATCTTCCATGGCTACAGTTTGTGCCGGCTCTCTGTCATTAATGGATGGTGGTATTCAGATAAAAACTGCCGTTTCAGGAATCGCAATGGGTTTGATTGCCGATGGAGATCAGGTGGCAATTCTCACAGATATTCTAGGTGATGAAGACGCCCTCGGAGATATGGACTTTAAAGTGACCGGAACGGCAAATGGTATTTGTGCTTGTCAGATGGATATGAAGATCAATGGGTTACCTTATGCTACGCTTGAGAAAGCTTTACAGCAAGCTAAAGAAGGACGTTTACACATTTTGAGTGTGATGAATCAGTCCATTGCAGAGCCACGTCCTGAACTCAAGCCTCATGCTCCCCGGGTCAGCAAGCTGACGATCGATAAGAGTTTTATCGGTGCCGTCATTGGACCTGGTGGTAAAGTGATCCAGGATATCCAGGAGCGAACTGGTACGGTCATCTCAATCGAAGAAGTTGATAATCAGGGGATTATTCATGTTTCAAGTTCCGACAAAGAAGGCATTGATAAAGCATTGGCAATGATCCAAAAGATCACCTTTACACCGGAAGTGGGAGGTGTTTATGACGCTGTGGTCAAAACCTTGGCTCCTTATGGTGTCTTTGTAGATTTCTTCGGAAAGAGTGGACTCTTACACATTTCGGAAATTTCTCATTCCAGAGTGGGTAAAGTGGAAGATGTCTTCAAAGAAGGTGACAAAGTGAAGGTGAAAGTCATAGGCCTCGATCAGCGTACGGGTAAAATCAAATTATCTCGAAAAGCTTTAATGCCAAAGCCGGAAAAACGAGAAGCAAATCCCAACGAGCGCTAGAGATCGGCCACTTAATTTATCACCAGACCGGTCTTTTGACCTGGGTCCCGGGAATTTAGTATTCGGTTTCCTTTACTGATCTGAAGCACAATTGCTTCCTGCTGAAATAATTGTAAAAATCCATTTTCAGGGTTCAACATATTCTTAACTACATCGTTATATCGTTGTGGGAAACTTTTTTGGTCTATTTATTGTCTTTCTTACAAATAAGGTTACTAATTAAATTTTCCAATTTGTCAACCCCTTTGTTGAGAACCTGAAAATAATCGCCATATGCGACAGCTGAAGATCACGAACAAGATCACGAATCGCGAGAGTCTTGCTCTTGATAAGTATCTTAATGATATATCCAAGATTCCGCTCTTGTCGCCGGAAGATGAGACGCATTTGGCTCAGAGAATTAAGAAAGGAGATTCAGAAGCCCTGGATATTCTTACCAAGGCAAATCTCAGGTTTGTTGTTTCTGTTGCAAAACAATATCAAAATCAAGGTCTTTCATTGAGCGATCTCATTAATGAAGGCAATCTGGGTTTGATGAAGGCAGCTCGAAGATTCGATGAAACGAAGGGATTCAAATTCATTTCCTACGCCGTTTGGTGGATTCGTCAATCTATTTTACAGGCAATAGTTGAGTACTCGCGATTAGTACGACTACCTCTCAACAAAGTTGGTCAATATAATAAGGTGAATGAGGCAATTACTTATTTTACTCAGGAGTTCGAACGTGAACCATCAGTAGAAGAGTTAGCCGACCTTTTGGATATGACCGTCAATGAAGTCAGTACGGTCCTAAAGGGGAGCGTCCGACACCTTTCCGTCGATGCACCGATCAGTGATGACGATGACAATTCGACCTTGTTGGATATGATGAGTATCGATGATCAGATGGGGCCGGATCTAAAACTAATGGAGGAATCACTTCAGCGTGAAGTAAATAGTGGATTATCTCTTCTGTCTCCAAGAGAGGTGGATGTCCTGGTAGCTTACTATGGTCTCAACGGTATGAGTGCCCGCACTCTGGAAGAAATTGGCGAAATGTATGGCCTCACCCGGGAGAGAGTACGTCAAATAAAGGAAAGAGCTTTACGACGTCTCCGCCGTTCGTATAACCGGAATGCCCTGAGAAGTTACCTGGGATCATAAGCATTAAGAACACGTTTATCTGTTGAGAAGTAAGATGACTTCATGAATGGCCTGAACCATGAAGAGCAGATGAGCCTTGGGGTCTAGTTTCTCGTCCATATCAAATGCCCTGGGACTCACAACGCTTTTCTCCTGAGGAATCATCAGCGAACCTACACGTGCCTCTCCTACATACACCTTGGTTCGGATACTTTCCGATCGATCTACCTTGCCCAGGACCAACCGATCTGCTTCCCGGTAAAACATTCCGGAAGGGTCGATCGTGCCGACAAATTCTTCGTTGACAAAAACCTGTGTTCCTTTTGTACGGATGCGGTATACAATTTCATACCGGGTCGTTTGGG
>JAGQWZ010000289.1 GCA_020436835.1 Saprospiraceae bacterium
CTTCTGATCCGTGCCCCGAATGCAGGAACAACCAACCACGGAGTGGTTGAAGCTTGGTCATGTGGCTAGATTCCTTCTCGAATCGGGGGAAATGATAACCTACCATAAGTCATCATTTACGATCACGACTATATGGTTTCATCTACTCCTTTTTTTGAATAATGTTTAGTTTTGAAACAAATAATATAAAATGCAAAATTACCCGGGTTATTACCTCCTTTCAATCATTTGGACTTGCCTGCTGTGCTTCAATGGGATTCAGGATATGCATGGGCAGGACAGCCAGCATGACCAAATTCGTCTCATTGTAAGGGTGGATGATATGGGTTGTTCACATGCTACCAACACCGGAATCATCAAAACAATTGAAAAAGGGATAGCGACCTCCGTAGAAGTGATGGTGCCCACGCCCTGGTATCCGGAGGCTGTCAAATTATTGAAGGAAAAACCGGGAATTGACGTTGGCATCCACCTGACCCTCACGAGTGAATGGAGTAACATAAAATGGAGACCACTTACACAGGTTCCATCCTTAACCGATGAACGTGGATATTTCTATCCGATGGTCTGGAAGAATCGTCTTCTACCGGGAGCAGCGATCATCGACCAGGATTGGGATATCGAAGAAATGGAAAAAGAACTGAGAGCACAGATCGAGATGGCAAAGCGGGATATCCCACAATTAAGTCATGTTTCCACTCATATGGGTTGTCTGAATATCAATGAGCAAACCCAGGCACTCATGCTAAAACTGGCCAAAGAATATGATCTTGAAATATTTCCGGAAGACTATGGAACCAAAAGATTTCCCGGTTTAGGGGATAATACCATGCCACCTGAAAAAAGAGTGGCCGCGTTTATCGACGCTTTGCATAATCTGACGCCCGGCAACTGGCTTTTTGTGGAACATCCAGCCGATGATTATCCGGAGCAACAAGCAATTGGACACCCCGGATATGAACACGTGGCTCAGGATCGTTTTGGAGTGTTAAAAATGCTGACCGATCCACGGGTGAAAAAAGAAATTGAAAAATTAGGAATTCAATTGATTAGTTATGCAGATCTAAAATTATGAGTTCTCACCGGTAGCGACAACATTTCTTTTTTTATACCATTTAATCCTGATTATATAATACTTTTTTATCCACATATCCTATCATTGCAGTCAAATAACTAGCAAAGTCATGGCAGAAATGATGAAAATTGAGAATGAGATCCTCATCGATGCACCTATTGAAACAGTGTGGGATCTCCTCACCAATCCTGAAAAAACCAAACTCTACATGTACGGTTGTGAGGTGGTTTGTGACTGGAAGTTGGGAGATGAAATGTTATGGCGGGGCTCAACCGATGACATCATTTATGTAAAAGGTAAACTGGTGGACTATGAAGAGGGAACACAGCTTGCCTACACAGTGATCGATCCCAATGGAGATTATCCCGATATACCGGAAAATTATTTAACCGTGACTTACCATCTTGAGGAACAAAACGATAAGACTCATCTAAGTGTATCGCAAGGCGACTACAGTCAAGTAGCGGATGGTGAAAAACGGTATAATGATTCAGCCCAGGCCGGCGGTTGGCAGAGCGTGCTGGAAAAGATAAAAGAGATTGCAGAATCGGAATAATCTTCCTGTTATAAGGACTGGGGTTATTCCAACTTCATCAATACCTTTTTGGCAATTCCCAGTGCACGCATGGTATTTTTCTTTTTTGTGGTATGTGATTCCATTTTAAACAAAATATCCTTTAAAAGTCGCACTGAATTTATGATGTAGGGGCCTTTATTAAGCATAACACATTCTGCCCGGGCACTTTTAGCTGCATCAGTGATTTCTGCCCGGGAAGCTTTTCCCGTTTTACTTAAATTTTCCAGAACCTGAGTTGCCCAAATAACCGGTATATGTGCCGCTTCACAAATCCAAAGAATCTGGTCCTGCACTTCCGCGATTCTTTCCGCGCCTAATTCAACCGCAAGGTCTCCCCTGGCAATCATCACCCCTATCCTGGGATGCTTCATTGCCTCCAAAAGAATTAATGGCAAATTTTCAAACGCATCCCGATTTTCAATTTTAAATACTACCCCCAATTCTCTTGAATCATATTTATCCAATTCCGAATAAAGTACTTTCACATCACCGGCATTGCGAACAAATGAATAACCTATGATATCTGCATTCCTGACCGTAAAATCCAGGTTTTCAAGATCATTCTCGGTGAGGGAAGGGAGGTTCAGAATGGTGTCGGGAAGATTTATTCCTTTTGATGATCCCAGCTTAACCGGTTCCGGTGTATTTATAATGACAATCTCGATCTCATTCTTTTCCTTCTGAATAATGCTCCCTTCTATTTTCCCGTCATCAAACAAAATTCGATGACCGATCTCGACATCATCAATAACGGAGGGCAGGGTAATAGCCACCTTAGCCGGACGAATTAATTCACCGGCTTCGCCATACTTCGGCTTTCTCGCTACTATTTGCTTTCGGGTCAAAATCAGATGATCTCCATTTCGCAGGACGATCTTGTCCGCAATCTTCTGTTTGCCTTTTTTGCTTAAAGTCTTGATTCGGATGGGCCCGGTCCGGATCTTCGGGCCTGCCAGATCCATATATATTTTACACGGCATTTTCAGGTCGGCAGATGCGTCCCGGATGTTTCTGACTAATGCCTGCCATTCATCCAGGTCACCACGACCCAGATTAATCCGGGCGATTTCCATCCCTTCGGAAATCAGATTCTTAACCAACAATTTATCCCCTGCTGCCTCACCAGGTAAGGTAACCATGATCTCTGTACGATGCCGTTGATCACGTGCATTAAACAAGCGGTTGGAGTGCTTCCGGATAATCTTGCGGCTTTTTTTATACCCAATTACTGGAATATCCGGATCGGGCTCCCAGGTTTCACCCCGCATCAATTTGATAATTTTCAGGGCATCGACGACATTCCTCCATACATACCCTTCAGAACTGCGCAGAGAAGAAACTCCAATTTCTGAGAGATTATCATGCAAATAGCGAAGATCATGATTTCGTAACACCAAATACCGGATCAGATTAATTGCACTCAACTTGTAATCAGGATGAACCTCATTGCCTTTTTTCCCGGCAATTTCCTCTACATCCAAAAGTGACTGATAGATCTTTTCCAACTCCAATTCCAGACTCTTTAGTTTCATTTTTTTGCCTTTTTCTAATTAGTTGATTCACTCAGGAGATCGATAAGGGAAGCACCCCAATAAATATATGCCAACCGGTATTTTGTGAGATTTACCAGCGTTTCAATCCGCTTTTTACGGCTTTCCAGATAGCTCACTTCCCTGCTGTTCACCAGAAATACAGAACTTTCCCCGACAGAAAATTTGCGGTATTCCGCATCCAGAAGTCGTTGATAGTTTTCCACCATCTCATTCGCAAGCGCAAATTGCAGCTCTTGGTTCTCGATGTTCTGGCGATACAAATCCAATTTAATATCCAGTTCTCTTCGTTTTAAAGACAGGTCATAAATTAATTCCTGAGATTTAATTTCATTAATCCTTAATTTACCCCGTGCTTTTCTCTGTAAAATCGGATAATTTAATGTTGCTCCAAATTTATAATTATTCGTTGTCAGTCTTTGAAGCAACTGAGTCTCTCCCGAGACCAGTGGAAAATAATCCAATCGAAGATCTGGTTTTAAAGCCTCCTGACTAAGCCTGATTTCGATATCCAACTGATCCATTTTTAAGAGATATTGAGCAATGGAAGGATGTTGCTCAAGCAGGGCATCTTCTCTCATTAAACTTTCACTATAAAAACCTGCCAGGATATCGTCGTCCAGCAGATCGGGAATCGCCATTGAATCCAGTTCCATTGGTATTTGCCCATTCATCCAAATAAAATTGGAAAGAGACACCCGCGTATTTGAAAAAATCTGCCTTGCCTTAAACAGGGTCTGCATCCGGTCTTGCATGGAAAGAAAGGATTCCAGGGTATCCACCGCCGGTTTATCTCCCTGCAAAAATCCGGAGACAGCACCCTCCAATCGTTGCTCGGCCAGTGCTACTCCGTCCTCTGCAACACGTAAAAATTGATAGGCCTGCTGCCATTGAAGATAACTGTCCAGGGCATCACGCAGTAAATCATTGATAATTAAAATACGTTCCTGCTCAGCGGATTGAACGTATAATTGGGCCTTTTTTAACTGAGCCCGCCGTTCGTCTAACAAAAGACCTTTACCGAGTGGAAGGCTCAATCCCAGATCCCAGAGACCAGATGAGGGTAAGAAGTCCATCTCATTAATATACTCTCCGCGATTGTGTGAATAACTGGTTTTCAGATCAATACCAAACCAGGTAGGGATCTTCAACGCTCCCTGATATATCTGATAATAATTCTTGCCATCAAAAGATTTATTCGAGTATTCCATGTCTATTTTGGGATCAAAGGATCCCCTTGCCTCCAGTACACTCGATTCTGCACGGGAGCGCAGGAGTTCCGCTTTCGCCATCACCGGATGGTTGTTAGTCACTACATCAATAAATGCATCCAGGCCAAATACTACGGGTGCGGTTTGTGCGTAAATCACCAGGGTTGAAAAAAGCAGTACCAGTAAGGGAAGCAGAAATCTCTGAACTACAGGTATACCCGGAAATAATTTGAGGTTTACTCGTCGGTTAAGAAAAATTAGTAAAGCATTCATTACTTAACTTTCTTTAAAGGTGGTTTTGGTTTGAGAGAATTTGCTTTTTCTATTCGATAAAAATCTGCGGGAAATCCATTTAATTGACGCCAGATTTCGTACCCCAGTCGCACCTGATTCAACAGTGTGATCGTATTTGCCCCACCCCCAACACGAACGGCCTCAGGCCAGGCGATATCATCCGGATCCGGTGCTACCAAAACCCGGTATTGACCATTTTCGCTTATTAAATTATCTATGGCAAAAACTTCTCCGCCAAAAGTTCCGTAACTATTGTTGGGCCACCCACCAAACACAATTGCCGGCCAACCATCGAATTGTACCCGGACTTTTTGACCATTCTGCAATAATGGCATATCTCGTGGATTTACATACATTTCTACCGCCAACTGATAATTATCGGGCATGAGACTTACAATCTGATCTCCATTTTTTATTATTTCACCGACTCCGGAACGCATGGCTTTAGTGACAATGCCGGAAATCGGGGCTTTAATGATATAATTTCTGGTTCGCTGCTCATAGGCGTTGTACTGCGATTGCAATTTGTTTACATCCGCCTCGGTATTGTATAAATCAGAGAGTGCAGACATAATTTCAGATCTGGATTTTGCGATTTTATCCTGATAGTCATTGATAATTGCCTCCCGATTTGCCTCCAGACTTAATAATTCATTTCTTCCGGCTGCCAATTTATTTTCCAATTCGATCACCTTGGCCTGGGCTTCCCGAACCGCCAACCTCTTCGCTTCCAACTCAGTTAAAGATTTGAGCCCATCATTATAAAGACTTTCGATCCGGACCAGTTGATTTTCTGCAATTTCAATCTTGAGCCGGGCAGCGATCAGGTCCAGACTATCACTTTGAATTTTAAGATTTGTTTGCTGAATTTTTAAGCGATTCTGCTCTACCTTTACCTCCATCCCTTTCTTCAATGCTTCATTCTGTTGTTCCAGATTTCTGGCTTTATCCCGGTAAGCAGAGGCAGATCCACTTTTTGCGAAAATCTGTTGCTCTGTTCGTTCCAGGATTTCCGGATCTAAATATTCTTCCTTTACTTCGGAGATTTGGATGATCGTATCGCCTGCCCGGACATATTCACCCTCTCGCACGTACCACTTTTCAATCCTCCCTCCTATTAATGCCTGGATCATCTGGGGCCGGCTCTCCGGATCAAGGGTGGTTACATAGCCCTTGGCTCGAATATTCTGAGTCCAGGGTAAAAAGAGCGCGATCATAGCCAAAAAAAGCAGACCGGAAAATATTTTGATCATCCAGTCAGAAGTCGCTCTTTTTTTTAGTGAAGCGAAAGCATCATACTTACTCTCTTCGATCAGGTGATTAATACGTTCAGGACTTATGTTTAGCATTAGAATTTCTTTTTTAGGTCTGTTCTCTTTTATAGAGTCTCAGTTCAGATTTAATGTATTTTTTCCATAAAGGATCAACAGTAGCAACTATAATCCTCCAGGGATTTTTTTCACTGGTAATTCTTTTAATTATTATTTCTTTTTCGTTCGCTGGAATTTGCTCAAGCGGATCTTCGAGGATCAATAATTTTGGTTGGTGTACAATGGCTCGGGCCAGAATAATTTTGTTGGCTACACTTCCCGGTATTCGCTTCCCCTCCGGATCCAGGTTCATCTTCAATCCGAATGGATCTTTTAGTAAGAAGTCATTCAGATTGACCAAATCAATGGATCTTAAGATATCAGCCGTCGATATTCCCGGGCGGCCCAAAGAAATATTATCTTCTAAGGTGCCCTGAAAAATCTGACTCCCGGATAAAACAAATCCAATATGTTGACGCAAAGAATCAGCCTTTAGGGATCGGAGAGACAGGTCATTAAAACTGACCACTCCCTGTTGGGGTTCGAGGATGCCACTGAGTAGTTGAATCAAAGTTGATTTGCCGGTACCACTATCTCCGGTAATACATAAAGAGGAGCCCGCTGTCACCTGGAAACTGAGATTCTCCAGTACCGGAGGAGATTCGGGATATGTGAAAGATAAATCCTTTGCACCCACTTCGATAAAACGTGTTGTCTCCGGAAATGAAATCCCCTTTTCATTGTCCAACCTCATATCCGTCACCTGTCCGATCTTCTCCAGCGCTGTGAGAACATCATAAATAGAATCTAAAGAACGAATCAATTTCTCAACCGAATTGATAATGAGGATGATAATGATTTCGGCAGCAACAAACTGACCGATATTCATCTCTTGCCGGAAAACAAGCAACCCGCCAATGATCAGCAATCCCGCAGCGACCAAAACCTTGAAACCGATCAGGTGTAGAAATTGACGAATGAGTACCTTGAAATGACTTTCTCGCGCATTTAAATAACCCTGCACCTTATTGTCCATCTTTTGCAGTGACACCAGCGGCTCAGTCGATAATTTAAAGGTAAGTTTTGTCCGGGCTACTTCCTCCAACCAATAAGCTACTCCGTATTTATGTTTGGATTCCTGCAAACTCGTCCTCAATCCCATGGGTCCGGTAAATGCCAGAATAGTATACACCAGGGCTATCAATAGAACACCAAAAAGAATGAAGAAAGGGTGATACAGGCTTAAAACAATCAAGCCAACGATCACCTGGAAAGCAGCCAGCGAAAAATCGATCAGAATCTTGGGCAACCCTTTTTGAATCGTCAATGTATCGAAAAACCGGTTTGCCAGCTCAGGAGCATAATATTTGTATAATTCAGCATATTGAATTCGAGGTATCCGGATTGCCATTTCAAACGAAGCCCGGGTAAATGTCCGTTGTGCTATGTTCTCCACAATCCTCAGTTGCAGGAGTTGTAAAAAACCGGTCACGGCAATACCGCCAATGACGAAACCTACCATCACCATCCAGGCGGTGGAAACCTCCCCACCCTGGATCAGGTTTACAATTGCCTGTATCCCCAATGGTAACGAAAGATTGACCAATCCATTGAAGAGTGCATAGACGTAGACTTGAGTGATATCTCTTTTATCCAGCTGCAACAACCGGTTCAGTCGCTGCAGCGGTGTAAAACTCCCATTTTCAGCCATAGATTAAGTCGGTTCAGAATCATTATAGCAAAGTAACACCTATTATCAATAATAGGTTTACTATCATCGAGAAAATTTTTACTATTCATAGAAATTTATGAGGCCGGCTGCCAGGGAGACTCCGTCCATGACCGACCACTGAATGGCTGATCTTTAGCCCGATATGTACCAATCAAAAGCCGATTCGAATACTTTGAGGCACTCCAGCTACACGCAAACCACTTACAGGAGGCTGCTAGCGCATTGCACTAAAAACCTGAAGGGTGGCATTCCTGATACTATCAATGTAGTGAGTCTGGATGAACAATTTTTTGGGAGAGTGTGTCAGATCAGTGACAATTCATTTGAGTCCAGGCAATTCAAGGTACTACCCAAAGCCAGGTTTGATCCGTTTAATTTCAGTCCAATTGAGGTCGATGACCGGATATTTGGTAATTGAAATCATCCGAAATATCCGGCTGAAGAAAGCAAATAAACTACCAGAAAAAAGCTTCAGGTAAAGCGCCGGGTTGAATGTATCGATCCATCCAAAACAGTATCAACTAATGGAAGAGAAATCAGGCAGTTATGAGAAGAACAGCATTACCTTAAAAGGAGCAATATCTCTTGGTACGGGGGTGATGATCGGAGCAGGAATTTTTGCTCTCCTTGGACAGATAGCAGAATTTACGGGAGAATTTTTTCCCTGGGCATTTTTAGCCGGAGCAATCATTTCATCGTTTAGTGCCTACACTTATGTAAAGATGTCGGACACTTATCCGTCTGCCGGAGGGATTGCCATGTACCTGATAAAAGTCTATGGTAAAGGAGCAATTACAGCAACTGCTGCCCTGCTAATGGCATTCTCCATGGTGATCAATGAAAGCCTGGTAGCCCGGACCTTTGGCACCTATACTCTTCAGCTGTTTGATATTACAGGAAATGAATATCTCGTACCAATGCTGGGAGTCCTTCTGATTGTTGGAGCATTTTTAATTAATATCTCTGGAAACAATATTATCGAAAAATCCTCCCTGACCCTGGCCATTCTGAAAATCGGGGGAATTTCAATTTTTGCCATTGGTGGTTTATGGATTGCGGACCTGTCACTCGAGCGCTTTATTCCTCAAAATCCCGCGACAAATTCGGTAGCCAGCTATCTCGGCGCCTTGGCTCTTTCGATCCTGGCTTACAAAGGATTTACTACGATTACTAATAGTGGAGATGAAGTAGTGAATCCTCACCGGAATGTTGGCCGGGCGATCTTCATTTCCCTCCTCATCTGCACTGTAGTGTACTTACTGGTTTCATTCTCCGTACTGACAAACCTTTCCATCGATGAAATTATCAAGGCCAAAGACTATTCCCTGGCCGAGGCGGCCAAACCTGCCTTCGGAAAATATGGCGTTTGGTTTACCGTGGGAATTGCGATCATATCCACCGTCTCCGGAATTATTGCCAGCATCTTTGCCGTTTCCCGTATGACTGCCATGTTAACCAAAATGAAACTTATACCCCATCGTCATTTCGGTATGCCCGGAGATATTCAACAACATATGCTGGTATACACCGCCGTCCTTGCCATCGTGCTGACCATCCTCTTTGATCTCAGTAGGATAGCATCGTTGGGTGCCATCTTTTATCTGGTCATGGATATTTTGATTCATTGGGGAGTGCTTAAACACCTGAAAGAAGAAATAAAGGCAAATCCTTACATCATTATCACCGCAATTATTTTGGATAGTATCGTTCTTCTCTCTTTTATCTGGGTAAAGACGAACAGGGATCCTGCCATCGTAGTTGTTGCCATTTTATCGATGCTATTGATCTTTGCCGGCGAAAAACTGTTTATAAAGCGAGATCATCAGGAAAAAGCTCCAGAATGTGAATAAGCGCAGAGTTAGTGCACGCTTTCATCCAGCTATTTTTTAAGGGTTCTATTGATTATCGATCCGATCAATTTTTCTTATTTTCTCAGGATAAATAAAATACCTTGTCAGATAAGATTTACATCAAGAATATGGTATGCCCACGTTGCATACAGTCAGTTGAAGAAATTCTTGACCGTCTCCAAATTGAGACCGTGGAAGTTCAACTGGGTCAGGTTTTACTGATGCGAAAACTGAACTCAAATGAATTATCTCAGTTAAAAAAAGAGCTGGAGCAGGTTGGATTTGAATTACTTGATGATCACGCGAGCAAACTTATAAATCAGATAAAATCAATAATTATTGATGAAATTCACTACGTCGAAGAACCCTCTCCAAAAAATTTATCTTCACTCCTATCGGACCGATTACACTATGACTATTCATATTTGAGCCGTTTATTCTCTTCCGTGGAGGGGAGAACCATTGAAAATTATGTAATTGCCCAAAAAATTGAAAAAGTCAAGGAATTCCTCTTCTATAATGAAATGACCCTGGAAGAAATTGCTTTTCAAATGCATTACAGCAGTGCGGCGCATCTGTCTACTCAATTTAAAAAAGCGACAGGAATGTCTCCATCTCAATTTAAAAAGCAGAATTTAAAGAACAGGAAATCCCTGGACGCGTTATAGAGTTTGGCAGGAAATTTGGTGCAATTCAAATTAGAACGAGATATCATATGATATAACATCTTGGTCAAAATGGCAAAGTTGTATAATTAGCAGGCCATAATTGTATAAGAAAGTTTAAGTTATCTGACATATCTTTGTTCTGTGATAATATAAAATAGAAAGTGTTGAAGAAAGATGTATACCGGTTAATCTCTCTGGGTTTGGCAGTACTCGTACTGCTATCCTCAATAGACTACACGGTCGACATGCATTTCTGTCAGGGAAATCTCAAATCCTATAGTCTTTTCGGGAAAGCAGAAATGTGCTACGGGGGGGAGCAAACCAGGGAGTGCAGCCATCAACACCACAAAAACGACCGCCGGCTGGAAAAGAAATCTTGCTGCAGCAGCAAGGTCTTTCACGCAAAACTGACTCAGAATCAGGTCTCCGCTTCATCTGATTATGTCAAGAAGACGACGGAGAATTCCATGGTAGCTCTTGCCGTGTCCCGGTCCATCATTTGCTTAAGGATTCTCAATACCTTCTTCAAAGAGTTCTATGACCCTCCCTCGGTATCCAGGGATTTTCAGCGGTTACTACAAATTTTTCGCTTATAGCATACATCGTTTCCGATAGACCAGGGTGTATCCGGTCTATCTGGCGTCAGGTCTGATTCGGACACTGGATCTGATTTGTACAGTCCTGACTAATCCGGCCTTCCTCCGGACTTGGTAATTTTCAAATGATGATGTTATATGCTAAAAAGTATCATTCGTTTTTTCCTGGAAAACAAACTAGTAGCCTGGTTACTCCTGATTTTCTTTGCCGGTTGGGGGCTCGCTTCGGCACCTTTTGATTTCAACTTAAGCTGGTTGCCACGCAATCCGGTGGCGGTGGATGCGATCCCAGATATCGGAGAAAATCAGCAAATTGTTTTCACCCGCTGGATGGGTCGATCCCCGCAGGACGTGGAGGACCAGATTTCTTATCCATTAACATCTGCTCTATTAGGGATACCCGGCGTAAAGACGATCAGAAGCAACTCCATGTTCGGATTCTCCACAATCTATATCATTTTCAATGATGATATAGAGTTTTACTGGAGCCGTTCCAGAGTGCTGGAGAAACTAAACTCACTGCCTGCCAATCTTCTACCGGAAGGAGTCCAGCCATCTTTGGGCCCGGACGCTACTGCACTTGGACAGATCTATTGGTACACACTGGAAGGCTTCGACAAGGAGGGAAATCCTACCGGGGGCTGGGACCCGCATGAACTACGTACCATCCAGGATTTTTATGTCCGTTACGGATTGTCTGCGACCGAAGGGGTGGCGGAGGTCGCCTCTGTCGGGGGATATGTCAAAGAATACCAGGTGGATGTGGATCCCGATGCCATGAAAATCAACCATATAACCCTCGACCAGGTGATGAAAGCAATCCGGGAAAGCAATATTGATGTCGGCGCTCAAACCATCGAAATCAACCTGGCAGAATATTTCGTGCGTGGTCTTGGGTACATCCAATCCCCTGAAGACATTGAAAACACAGTGGTGGCGGTAAACAACAATATACCACTCTATGTGAAAGATGTCGCACGGGTCAATATTGGTCCTGCCAACCGCCGGGGGGCGCTTGATAAGTCAGGAGCCGAAGCCGTGGGCGGAGTAGTCGTAGCACGCTACGGATCAAATCCAATGCAGGTTATCCAGAATCTTAAGGATAAAATTGCAGAGATTGAACCAGGTCTTCCCTCGAAGATCCTTGATGACGGGACGGTCTCACAAGTGAAACTAGTCCCCTTTTATGATCGAACGCAACTCATTCAGGAGACCATTGGCACTCTGGAAGAAGCCCTGACCCTGGAGGTTCTCATCACCATCATTGTGGTCATCCTGATGCTTTTTAACTTAAAGTCGTCCCTGCTTGTCTCCGGAACCCTACCGGTGGCAGTTCTGATGTGTTTTGTCGCTATGAAGCAATTTGGAATCGACGCCAATATTGTCTCTCTTTCGGGAATTGCCATTGCCATCGGAACGATGGTCGATATGGGCATCGTGCTGACCGAAAGTATGGTCAAAGGGATCAAAGAAGCGCCCAAAGGTCAGTCCCTGCTTACCACTATCTATGATTCCACGGTTGAGGTGGCCTCTGCCGTGGTTACTGCCGTATCCACCACCATTGTAAGTTTCCTGCCGGTTTTCGCCATGCAGGCAGCGGAAGGCAAACTTTTCCGGCCCCTCGCCTTCACTAAAACATTTGCCCTCCTGGCCTCCATTGTATTGGCCATCACTGTGTTGCCGGCATTGGCTCACAGTTTTTTTTCCATTCGACCGGGTAAAAGTCGTTGGAGATATCTTTCAAATTTTATCCTGTTTCTGGGAGGGATTACGGTAGCTACCACTTTCAATTCCGGATTTGGAATGCTTATTATCCTGATAGCCTTGCTTGAATTGGCCGCCATCTGGATTGGAGATCACACCTCGACAAAAACTGCCCGTTTATTCACCCTGACTAAGAATGTAATCCTGGCTGCTTTCGTCGCCTGGTTCTTAACCCAGGCCTGGATGCCGCTAGGAGTAAACAAAAGTGTTTCCACCAATTTTCTATTTGTCGGCGGAATTATAGCACTATTGATGTCTGTCTTTTTCACCATTATTCATTTTTACGAGCAGATATTGCGATTTTTTCTGCGGTTCCGGTGGCTATTTCTGATCACCGTGACCGGAATAGTGATCTGGGGCATACAAATATTCCGGGACACCGGGCAAGAATTTATGCCCGCATTGAATGAAGGATCATTTCTGCTTATGCCCACTTCTATGCCGCACACCGGCATCGAACAAAACCAGGCATATTTAAGGGCGCTGGACATGGCGGTGACGGCGATTCCGGAGGTCGAATCGGTTGTCGGTAAAATGGGAAGGGTAGAGTCAGCCCTGGATCCGGCTCCGATTTCGATGTATGAAAACATCATACTTTATAAACCGGAATTTAAGGTGGATGAAAATGGTCACCGGCTGCGTTTTCGAATTGATCAAAATGGAGATTACGCAAGGGATGAGAAAGGTGCATTAATTCCCGATGTTCATGGAAAATATTTCCGTCAGTGGAGAGAACATATCAATAGCCCTGATGATATCTGGCAGGAGATCGTGCAGGCAGCCGATCTGCCTGGGGTGACCTCTGCCCCAAAGCTTCAACCGATTGAAACCCGTCTGGTTATGCTTCAGACTGGTATGCGTGCCCCCATGGGAATTAAAGTAAAGGGACCAGACCTCGAAACCATCGAAGACTTTGGCCTGCAACTGGAAAAATATCTGAAAGAGGTGCCGGGAGTGAAAGCCTCGGCAGTCTTCGCAGACCGCATCGTAGGAAAACCCTATCTCGAATTCAAAATTGACCGGAAAGCGATCGCCCGGTACGGATTGACCATTTCAGACGTTCAGCGTTACATTCAGGCCGGCGTTGGAGGAATGACTATGACCACGACCGTAGAGGGCCGAGAACGCTATCCGGTCCGTATCCGCTATCCCCGGGAGTTGCGCAATGATCCCGAAGCAGTGAAACGGATACTGGTTGCCACCAAAACCGGGGCACAGATTCCCCTGGGCGACCTGGTAGAGATTGAATACCGGCCGGGGCCACAATCAATTAAGAGTGAGGACAGTTTTCTGGTGGGATATGTATTATTTGATCGTGATCCCTCTGAGGCGGAAGTCACCGTAGTGAATAATGCCCAACAGTATTTACAGGATAAAATTGACCAGGGAGCGCTTGTAGTACCCTCTGGTGTCAGCTATCGCTTTGCCGGCACCTACGAACAACAGGTACGGGCCAGCAAGAGACTTAGTATCGTACTTCCGATAGCACTTTTAATCATCTTTCTGATCCTCTACTTTGAATTCAGATCTGTGGCAGTGACCACTATGGTGTTTTCCGGCGTATTTGTCGCCTTCTCGGGTGGTTTCATCATGATCTGGCTGTATGGTCAGGAATGGTTTATGAATTTCAACTTTCTGGACACCAATATGCGTGAGCTATTCCAAATGCATCCGATCAACCTGAGTGTTGCCGTTTGGGTTGGATTTCTGGCTTTATTTGGGGTTGCTTCGGATGATGGAGTCCTGGTTGCCACTTTTCTTCGTGACAGCTTCAAACAGAGCAAACCGCGTACTATCCAGGAAGTGAGACAAGCTGTAGTAGACGGCGGTCTTCGGAGGGTAAGACCAGCCACCATGACTGCCGCCACCACGATTCTTGCTCTGCTCCCGGTCTTAACTTCAACCGGAAGGGGTGCGGATGTAATGGTCCCAATGGCCATACCATCCTTTGGCGGAATGTGTCTTCAACTCCTGACCATGTTTACCGTACCGGTCATGTATAGCATGTGGCAGGAAGGAAAGTTGCGTTGGAACAATTGGTTTAGGAGTAATACCGGAGGAGATCCTTCGGAAAAATAAATTGCTATGAAATGCTTTTATCAACATATCATCTTGTTTGCCCTTATCCTGGGAATTGGTCAATCGGTCCGTGCTCAAGCCTTGCAGCAATTGCTTGTTCAAGCGGATACTTCGAATCTTGAACTCAAAGCGCTATATCAGGAATATCTCGCCAGTTTGGAAAAGGCCCCCCAGGTCAGTCAGCTACCGGAACCCGAAGCTGGTGTTGGTCTTTTTCCCCTTCCGGTGGAAACCCGACTGGGAGCGCAGTGGGTGCGACTAAGTGCAACACAAATGTTTCCCTGGAAAGGAACCCTTGATGCCCGTAAAGAGGTAGCCCTTGCCATGGCAAATACCCAATACGAAAAGGTGGCCGCAGCACGGCTGGAGTTGCATTTCAGCGTTAAGGAAGCCTGGTTTCAATTGTATGAAATATCTGCTAAACAGCAGATTCTAAAGGAAAGTATTTCCATTTTTGAAACATTGGAGTCAATATCTACCACCAAGGTGGAAACAGGAAAAGGAAGCCTGGCGGATGTGTTGAGAATTCAGGTCAAAATCAGGGGCCTCCGGGAAGAACTGAACATCCTGGAAAGTCAAAAAGAAAAGCCGGTTTCCACCATAAACCGGCTATTGAATCGACCCGCCGGTACAACAGTACAAATGGTATCCGAATTAAATCTGGCTGTGCCTGTTTACAACCGGGACTCCATCCTAAGTAATATCCGGACAAATCATCCGATGCTGAGAATGTTTAGCCTGCAACAGGAGACAGCAAGGAAGAATATTACCCTAAATGCATTAGAGGGAAAACCAAGTTTGTCCGCAGGCCTGGACTACATTAGCGTAGCAAAAAGAACCGATGCCGATCCCACCAGTAATGGCAGGGACATTCTGAGTCCCAGACTGGGGGTTCGTGTTCCCATTTATCGTGAGAAATACCGCGCAAAAGAACAGGAAGAACGGTTAAAGATAGAAGCGCTGGAAATTTGGAAAGACGAGCGTTTTCTCCAGTTCAGAGCCGCAATAGAAAAAGCCTATGCGGAACTTGAGCAGGAACGCTTGAAATACAATCTCTATGCAGATCAACGGGAAACGACGCAATCAGCGATTGATCTGATGCTGTCTCAATACAGTACGGAAAATGCAGGTTTCGTTGATCTTCTGATGTTGGAAGATCAGTTAATACAATATGACCTCATGCAATTATCAGCCATTGTCAATACACATTTAGCCCAGGCAAAAATTGAGAGATACATACCCTAATACCAGAAATTAAAATGTTAGCATTTAAAAATATAAAGCCATGAAAAATCATTGGAAAACGCTCGTTCTTATAATTACTGCTGTACTGACAGGACTACTGGCCGGGTATTTCTTTTTCAAGAATAACCCCAGTGGAGCAACCCTGCAGAATCATGAACATCAGGTAACTGCGGATACGAACGATGAGCAGATCTGGACCTGTTCGATGCATCCCCAGATCAGGCAAAATGAACCAGGTCAATGTCCGATCTGCGGAATGGATCTGATACCGGTGGGATCTAATGCTTCCACCAATGATCCCATGGTGATGGAAATGACCAAAGCCGCCGTAAAATTGGCCCAGATTCAGACAGTGGAGGTCACTCCAGAAGGAAGATCCGGAACAAAGAGTCTATCACTTACCGGTCGAATTTTACCTGACGAACGATTGAAAGCCAGTCAGGTTTCACATATTTCCGGACGGATCGAAAAACTCTTCATATCCTTTACTGGCGAATCCATAGAAAAAGGTCAAAAAATTGCTTCCATTTATTCACCGGAACTCATTAATGCCCAAAAAGAGCTGATAGAGGCAACCAAGTGGAAAGAGAACCAGCCTCAGTTAGAAGAAGCAGCCCGCAATAAATTGCGATACTGGAAAATCCCGGAGAATACCATTGACGAAATTCAAAAATCAGGAAAAATTCAATCCACCATTGATTTGTATGCTGACCAGACTGGTGTGGTACTCGAACGAAAAGTGGCTGTTGGCGACTATGTAAAAGAGGGAACGGTTCTTTTCGAGACCGCAAATCTCAATCAACTTTGGGTTCTTTTTGATGCCTATGAGGACGATCTTAAGAATATCAGGGTGGGTGACCGGGTTGATTACACGGTGTCTTCCCTTCCCGGTAGAGCTTTCAATACGCGGATTTCCTTTATTGACCCCGTCATCAATCCCCAGACCCGGGTTGCCTCTCTCCGGGCAGAGGTCAGAAACAACAGCGGCATTCTAAAACCCGACATGTTTGTCCGGGGCACGATCAAAGCTACTACCAATGCTACTTCAGGATCCCTTACCGTACCGAAAACGGCCGTTATGTGGACGGGGCCACGATCCGTAGTATACCTGGAAATACCGGATGCCAATGTCCCGTCCTATGAATTTCGAGAAGTTGAAATCGGAGAAGCCGTGGGAAGTAACTACCTCGTTACCAAAGGACTGTCAACAGGAGACCGGGTCGTGGTCAACGGTGCCTTTGTCATCGATGCGGCTGCCCAATTGAATAACCGGGCCAGCATGATGAACCGCATGGTACGACAGAGCGGAACCACTCCTTCTATTCCTGATTTCAGAGAGCGTACACCCTCCCTTTTCAGAGATCAATTACAGTCAACGGTAGATTCATATTTAAAACTAAAGGACGCGTTTGTTGACTCCAACGGGGAGGAGGCCAATACAGATGCGGCAGCTCTACTAAGCAACATCGACGGGATCGATATGGATTTGCTGGAGGGAGATGCCCATATGTTTTGGATGGAAAAAATGAATGCCCTAAAAGAACATACAAAGTCAATCACCGGAACTACCGATGTTGAAAAACAACGAAAACAATTTAGTTATGTAACCAATGCCCTGGCCGAAGCCTTAAGCGCGTTTGGTACCGAGGATACGATCTACCTGCAGCATTGTCCAATGGCATTTGATAACTCCGGAGCAGATTGGTTAAGCACGGAGGAGGAAATTCGCAACCCCTATTTTGGAGAGAAAATGATGAAATGTGGAACCATTAAGTCCACCTTCATTGAACAGTCTTCGAAATCTACCCGGTAAAAGTTGGCACAAATGAAATTTAGGAAATCATTAAAAACACGGATCCGGTAGTAGGAAATAATAAAAATGAAACAAGCACACTTTTTTAGTAAAAAAATTAAATACCCATTAATCAGGGATCCACTAATTATTCATTTATTAAATTTTAAATCAAGTTTCAAATATGAAAAGCATTAAAAAATTCGGAATTCTATCGATCACTTTCCTCACCATTGCTCTTTGGTCTTGTGGAGGAAATACGCATTCAGATCACAATCACGAACATGAACATGGTGATGCCACGGAGATGTCATCACCTCATGGCGAGGGAAAGGAATACACGTCCGCATATGTATGTCCGATGCATTGTGATGGCAGCGGCAGTGACGAAGCGGGTACTTGCCCTAAATGCGGTATGGATTATGTCATGCAGGAAGAGCATGTCAAGGATGGACATAGTCACTAATTATCCTTTTTAACTTAGTCCGTCGCGTAGGACTTAACTGGAGATTGATGCCATACGTGGTATCATTCATTGGCTCCGGACAATTGACAAGGACACTATTTCCAGTGTCCTTTTTTTATGCTGCTTGCACCGAGAGCATAATTTCATAAGAGATTTCAAAAAAGTTGCAACATAATCCGTCGAACAATAGCCGATCTTTACTCTATCAATTTAAAAAGGTTAAAAAATCTGGAAAATGATGACGCACAAATACACAGTAGAAGGGATGAGTTGTAATGGATGCAAGAATCTGGTCGAAAAAGCACTCGGTGGAATGGAAGAAGTCGAATCGGTTCAAGTGGACTTACAGACGGGGGAAGCGACTGTAGAAACGAAAACGCATTTGGATATAGCAGAATTACAAAATGCAATTGACAATGCCGGTGGCCATTATACCATTTCAGTATCCGGAAAGGCGAGAGGTACAGGTACGGCCGGAGTCAACAATCCGGAAGACCGTACAAAAGCAAAGCCTGCAACAAACGGCACCGGAAAATACTATTGCCCAATGCATTGTGAGGGTGATAAAATGTATGAGCAGCCGGGCGATTGTCCGGTATGTGGGATGGACCTGGTAGAAGAACATGGACCTCACCCAAATAAAATACAGTATACCTGTCCTATGCATCCCGAGATCGTGAAGGATGAGCCCGGTAGTTGTCCAATTTGTGGGATGGAACTTGTGCCCAGGGAACCTGCTGAAGAAGCAGAAAATAAGACCTTAAAGAAACTTACAGAGAAACTGTGGATTGCCGCAGCCTTCACCCTTCCGATTTTTCTGATCGCCATGTCTGACATGTTGGAAAACAATCCCCTGTATCAATGGCTTGACAACAAATACTGGATCTGGATTCAGTTTTTCCTGTCTCTGCCCGTCGTTTTCTACGCCACCTGGATGTTTTTCAAACGAGCCTACAGTTCCATCATCCGGCGTAATCTAAATATGTTCACCCTCATTGGAATCGGTGCAGGAGTTGCCTGGACTTTCAGTGTTTTTGGCATGCTATTTCCCCAAATATTTCCTCCTCAATTCAAGATGGAAGACGGCACCGTTCATGTTTATTTTGAAGCCGCCACAGTCATTCTGACCCTGGTTTTACTCGGTCAGGTTTTAGAAGCGAGAGCACACGACAGGACCAGCGGGGCTATCAAAGAGCTACTGAAACTCGCACCCAGTAAGGCGACACGGATCATCAACGGCAAAGAGGAGGTCGTCGCTATTGAAGCGGTAGAAAAGAATGACCTTCTACGCATCAAACCCGGAGAAAAAATTCCGGTCGATGGTGTGATACAAGAAGGGCAAACAAGTATTGACGAATCAATGATTACCGGTGAACCAATACCGGTTGAGAAAAAAAAGGGAGATCAGGTGAGCTCCGGAACGATCAATGGAAAGCAAACCTTCGTAATGAAAGCGGAAAAAGTCGGATCGGAAACCTTACTGTCTCAGATTATCAAGATGGTGAACGAGGCAAGCCGCAGTCAGGCCCCAATTCAAAAAATCGCCGATCGAATTTCAGCTTATTTTGTACCCATTGTCATCGGTATCTCTATTATTACTTTTATTATCTGGTCCATTTTCGGTCCCGATCCGGCGCTGGTTTTTGGATTTATTAATGCCATCGCCGTACTTATTATTGCCTGCCCTTGCGCCCTGGGTTTGGCCACCCCCATGTCCGTGATGGTGGGAGTTGGAAAAGGGGCCCATTCGGGCGTATTAATTAAAAATGCCGAAGCCTTAGAAAAATTAAATGAAACCGATACCCTGATTATCGACAAGACCGGTACCATTACCAAAGGTCAACCCACTGTCGAAGCCATCATTTCATTATCTGAGCAATATAGCCGGGAAGAAATTATCCGCTTTATGATTTCCGCCAATCAACATAGTGAACACCCTTTAGCCGAGGCGACGGTCAATTTCGGCAAGAGTCAAAATATTGATCCGCTTGCTGCTTCGAATTTTAATTCCGTAACCGGCAAAGGGGTCATCGCCAGAATCGATGGAAAAATGATTGCACTGGGAAATAAGCGGCTTATGCAGGATATCAATGCGGATATTTCTCAGGAAAAAGCGGACAAAATATCCGAATATCAGAAAAAGGGAAAGACGGTTTCCATTCTGTCCATCGACAAGAAGGTGGTTGGCTTTGAGGTAATCGGGGATCCAATCAAGGAGACCAGCAAGGATGCGATTAAAAAATTAAAAGAGGATGGATTGAAAGTGATCATGCTTACCGGTGATAATGAGCAAACGGCACAAGCCGTGGCATCTGAACTGGATATCGACTTTAAGGCGGAAATGTTGCCGGAACATAAACTAAAAGAAGTGGGAAAACTACAGGAAGAAGGCAAGAAGGTGATTTTTGCCGGTGATGGAATTAATGATGCCCCGGCACTGGCTAAAAGTGATGTGGGAATCGCTATGGGTACCGGTACTGATGTAGCGATCGAAAGTGCCGGAATAACGCTGGTCAAAGGAGACCTCAAGGATATTGTCAAAGCCCGCAATTTAAGTCACAAGGTGATGCGAAACATCAAACAAAATCTCTTTTTTGCTCTGATCTACAATACGATTGGTGTGCCGGTAGCGGCC
>JAGQWZ010000290.1 GCA_020436835.1 Saprospiraceae bacterium
CACTGATTTCCCTGCTTGCCAAATACCGGAATGACGAATCCATGCAGGCCTTGCTTGCCCTCGATGACCAGGGCCGTACGGTAGCCGGAGCGTTGTTTGTAGCGGATGAAAGGTATGTCTATTACTTGCTTGGCTTCCGGGACGAAAGCCTGAGGAACAACCAGGGTAATACCCTTCTTCTCTGGCATGGCATCGAATGGGCATTAAAAACCAACCGCCACTTTGATTTTGAAGGCAGCAGCATTCCCGGAGTGGCTACGTATTTCAAGCGATTTGCGGCGGTACAGATCCAGTGCATCGAAGTATTCCGCCCATGAAAGAACAGGTTATCCACCAGCTCATCGAGGATCATCCAGAAGTGCCTTTTTTTATGAAGCCCAGCTGGCTGGAGGTGGTTTGTCCGGGGGAATGGGATATTATTACCCAGGTAAAAGACGGAATCCTGCAAGCATTTATACCTTTCCGTTTGCGAAAAAAGTGGGGATTTCGCATCGTCACCACGCCATATCTTACCCCGCATTCCGGACCCTGGATCGCTGAAAGGATGGATCCTAAGCAGAAGTCAGAAGCATATAAAGCGATTGCAAAGAAAATATCGGAATACGCATACCTAAATTTGAAACTAGAAGCAGCGGAAGATTATTTTTTCGCATGGAGTTCCCCACAGGTAAAGATGTCATTGATTCCAACCTTTATCCTAAAAACGAATTCAATCAGCGAATACGAAAAGGGCATATCCAAAAGAAAGCTGCAAAAGATACGTGAGCTTCGTAATAAATTGAAATTGAGTCCATTTGACTCAAATGACCTGATCAAGGTACTGAAGTCTTCTTATGCTCATCAGAGTTCAAAGCTTCCATTTGCTGAAAAATTAATCCATGAAGTGGTTGATTTCATTCTTTTATACAATCATGGTGAGGTGCTGGGTATTAAGGATAATGATGGGAATCCGATATCTGGTATTTTGTACGTAGAAGATAATTGGTGTTATTACTCACTATTGCGTGGTCAAAATTATGAATACACTAACCTGCCAGGACTGCTATTCTTGCAGGATACGATTAATCAAATCGCCGTTAATTCTAATAAAAAAATGGATTTTTGCGGTAGCCAGAATAAAGGAATTGCTAAGTGGAACAGTCAATTTGGTCCCACCGCTAATTATTACCTATCAATTAGAAGAGTCTATTCAAAACTATTTTCGGAATTAAGTAAAACTCTATGGACTAGATTCAACACCAATTGATCTAAATCGGGATTAGAGTTTATTCCTCGGACAAAGGACTCACTGGATGCATTAAAAATATAGTTCTTCCTAAGACTATCTTCTTTAATAACCATTTGTGCTCCGCCGAATGCATTATTTCCCTGCGCAAGAAGCAGGAAATCAGTAGAATTGGGTCCAAGCTTATCCATTTCTGACCCCGATGCTAAATCTCCACCAAATTCATCATTACTTACCGTGATTACGTTTTCAAAAATCCAGTGATCTGGTTGTAATATCCGATAGGAAGCATAGGTATTGTATCCTGCCTCCGAATAGAAAGTACCGATGAGAGGTTCAATCAGTGAAGGATCAATAAATTGATTTTCAACCTGTAAGCCATGGAACGGTGTTTGAATGACTTCCCGGTACATATTGTTTCCTGATAAAAAGGCGAAGCTTATACCATGTTCATAGAGGTATTTCATTTTACCAATGGCCTGCCGTGACCAATACTCACTATGGTTATGGAAAACAATCAAATTTTGTGCATCGAAAGAAGACAGATTCTCAAAATCGGAATCTGAGATAACTTCATAATCGATATTGTTTTTTGAAAGCAATCGTATCAACTGGTATTCAGCAGAAATATCACCATTCAGTGTCCAGATGGACGTTGGATCTTGCTTCAGGTCCAGATTTGTGATGGCTTCGGAATAAGGACGGTGAAAAGGAAGGTTGTTCTTAGGCGCTAAACCTGGATTCACTTTATACAGAAATCTAAACAAAAGCTGAATGAAACGAGGAGTAACGAAATCACGATAGTTGGATTTACCTCCAAACTGATTGTAAGCTTGCCAGGTATTTGTACTGGCAACAATAGTTATAGGTTTGCTATTGGAAGATCGGACAAGAAGAGGTGTATTGTACACGGTAGATGGTGATGAGATCAGGT
This sequence comes from Saprospiraceae bacterium, assembly GCA_020436835.1. Lineage (GTDB taxonomy): Bacteria > Bacteroidota > Bacteroidia > Chitinophagales > Saprospiraceae > JABDMH01. The sequence goes on from JAGQWZ010000290.1 coordinate 2,160, forward strand.
ATAAATGGATTAGATAGTAACCGGATTGCAGTTTATTCAGAGAAATTTTGACCGGATCATTCCAGGCAAAACCTCGCCAGAGGGAGTATTTACCGGACTGGATGATGGATTTGTGATTGGGATAGATGTCCATTTGATCCAGATTCTCGCCAATGTGGTACAAGATCATTCCAAAGGAATCTTCCGCATGAACAAATAATTTGAGATCTTCTCCGGAACGATACGCTATTTGGTCGGTATAGGCACAGATTGCAGGTAATCCGAAGGACGTATAGATTTCCTTCTCGAGATAGTGGTAAAGCTGAACAAAGAGCAGGCCTGCCGAAGTAAGCATTAAGGTCAGGATAACAATTAATATCAATGAAAACATTCTTGGCCTTCTTGGATGATGGTTCATTATTGAGTAAGTTCATATGCTAGGCCCATCGCTGCTTGGATTGAAAGAACATCCGGAATAAAATAACACAATAGCTCATTAGGACTAAGGGCTCTGTCCATATCCAAACATTTCGAGGGATACCCAGGTTGTTTGACAAGTTACGGCGTACAGGGAATAAAATTCCCGAATAGGTAATCCAAATCAATGCAATTAGCCAGACACTATTAATAATAATCAGAGATAATAGTCCAGCATAAAATAAAGCCATAGCACCATGGAAGATTATTAGCTTAGTTTTGATTTTCGATGGATACAACATTGAAGTCTGACTGTGGCGTGTTTTCCGTGTAATCCATGCTATAAAATGTTCAGGTGCAGATGTAAAAACCCAACTATCCGGATGAACACAGATTTCTACACGTTTAGGATCTACGGATTGCACCAGAAAATCGTCGTCGCCGCTGGCCAGCTCCGGATGCAGATCCGCAGCGAGAGCAACGTCCCGAAGTATCAGTAGATTGCGGCCCACCCCCATGTAGGCTTCTCCCTTCCGGGCAAATCCAAGGTATTGTAGCGCAACCCAGGATGTCTCAAAGGCCAACCACCGTGACTGCAGGGCAGATGTTCTTTCCAAGGGACTATAGCCAATGATACATTGAGTGGCTGGCCGAGTGCGGGCACCCATCATTTCCCGGATCCAGAACCGGGAAGCCGGACGGCAATCGGCATCGGTCATCAGTATCCAGGGACTTCTGGCCTGCTTGAGCCCATACAGCAGGGCGGCTTTTTTCCCAGGAGAATCTTTAATCACGACTGGTGCTTTATAGCAGGACAGATGCGGATAAAAATTCTGTATTTTCTGTAGGTATCCACACAAGCAATCGGTGGAATGATCATCGATGATTACCACTTCGTAATCCGGATAGTCCTGATCACACCAGGATGACAGGTTCTGCCTGACCTCTTCGATCCCGTTTTTAACACAGATCAGTAAGGTGACTGGGTGAGTGTTCGGCTTTATTCCTGGTGTTATGGGGTGATTGAGTACATTAAAATAGTAATAGTAATAACCAACGAGGATCAGCCCGCTACCTATTGTTGCCCATAGAATCATTGCCACCAACACCCCGGGATTATGTATTTTTGAATGAATACACGAAACAAGTTACAAATTCACATGCGAGTCACCCCTACATCTAA
>JAGQWZ010000291.1 GCA_020436835.1 Saprospiraceae bacterium
AAGTTAGGTATCGTATAAATATTAGTTTTGAATGACAATCTAAAAATGATGACTCAAAAATTGAAAGTAGCCACCGCTCAATTTGAACACAAAAGCGGGGATAAGAATTATAATCTTTCGGTTATTGGGGAACTGACGGGTAAGGCGGTACAAGATGGTGCCAAACTCATAGCTTTTCATGAATGTAGCATCACCGGATATACGTTTGCCAGGTATCTCTCCCGGCCTGAGATGCTGGATCTGGCAGAAGAGATCCCCAACGGGCCCAGTGTGAAGGCACTGCAGGAAATTGCAATGGAAAATGATGCCGTCGTCTTTGCCGGTCTTTTTGAGAAAGATCAGCAGGGTGACTTATATAAAGCTTATGTCGGAGTGGGTCCGGAAGGATTAGTGGCGAAATATAGGAAAATCCACCCTTTCATAAATCCACATGTGCTGCCCGGCAATCAATACTGCGTAGTCGACCTCTACGGATGGAAGATCGGCATACTCATATGCTACGACAATAACATCATTGAAAATGTGAGGGCGACTAAATTGCTGGGGGCAGAAGTCATTATTATGCCCCATGTCACCATGTGTACGCCCTCCACACGTCCGGGAGCCGGCTTTGTTGATCCTAAGCTGTGGGAGAACAGGGAGAACGATCCAACCTCTTTACGGCTGGAATTTGATGGTATGAAGGGCAGAGACTGGCTGATGAAATGGCTGCCCGCCCGGGCCTACGACAATGCGATTTATGTGATTTTTTCGAATCCGATTGGAATGGATGATGATCAGTTAAAAAATGGTTGCTCAATGATCATTGATCCCTTCGGTGATGTCATATCTGAGTGTCGCATGTTGGGCGATGGATATACCACGGCAATCCTGACCCGGGAGAACCTGACCCTGGCCGGAGGGCACCGGTATACCATGGCAAGAAAACCTGAGCTCTATGCAGATATTCTTAGTCAACAGAACACCTCTACCCAAAAAGTAAGCTGGTTACATTCGAAAGATAAATAGCATAATTATGATAGACATCCTTCAGGATATGGAAAAGTGGCGAAGGGAGGGAAAAGAATTCGCTCTTGCTACGGTGGTCAAAACCTGGCGTTCTGCACCCAGAGGTGTGGGAGCTACAATGATGATCGATTCTGAGGGTAAGATGGTCGGTTCGGTAAGTGGAGGATGTGTGGAAGGACAAGTGGTGAAGGAGGCTCAGAAAATTCTGAAGGAGGGAGGAACCGCGCTGTTAAACTTTGGTGTCTCCAATGACGATGCCTGGTCGGTGGGACTCAGTTGTGGCGGAGCCATCTCCGTGTATGTTCAACCATTCTTCGCTGACCTGGACGGCGGAAGTGAGCTATGGCAAACATTCCTCAATGCTATCGGGAAAGATGCCGGTTTTGTTCTAATTTACAGCGATGGAAAGGTGGGATATTATAGCGAGGAGATCTATCATGGCCCATTTTCAGATTCGGTTTTCGACAGTGCTGCCAGTGCATTAAGGGCAAAAGAATGCCAGACACATGTGGAAGGGGATTCGACTTTTTTTTACCATGTATTTCCCCCCAGGAATAAGCTCATTGTCATTGGGGCTGCCCATATTACCCGCGACCTGATTCAGTTGGCTAAACAACAGGATTTTTCCATTGCCGTAATCGATCCCCGTGGACTGTTTTATGATAGTTTAAAAGACCTGGTAGAGGAAAAATCGTTATTCCGTCAATGGCCGGCCGAGGTCTTACCTCAACTTACTTTGGATAGTTCGGCTTATGCAGTACTCCTCACGCATGATCCTAAAATTGATGATCAGGCTCTCCATATTCTATTGAAATCGAAAGTGGAATATATCGGTGCTTTAGGAAGTAGAAAAACACAACAGCGCCGGGTGACCAGGTTGGATGAGGCGGGATTTTCCCGGCAGGAGATCAGTCGTATTCATGGACCAGTGGGCTTGGATATCGGAGCACAAAATGCAGCGGAAATTGCTTTGAGTATTATGTCGGAAATAATCAAAGTGAAAAATAAAGTACAGGATCCAGGTAATTGATGATTTCGATCAGGTCATATGCAAAGACGGATTTTACTGAATTATTGAAATTATTAAATCTCAATATACCCCGTTTTTTCGCCGCCTCTGAAGAAAAAGATTTTGTTGACTATTTGGTCCGGTATGCAACAAATTACTTGGTGGTAGAGCAGGAGGGCAAGTTGATCGGTGGCGGTGGGGTGAATTATTTCTACCGGCAAAATAAGGCACATATTTCCTGGGATTTTATTCATCCGGATTTTCAGGGAAAAGGAATTGGGAAACTACTCGTGAATCACCGGGTTGAGATAATAAAAACAGTGCCATCGATGGAGGTTATAGTGGTCAGGACCAGTCAGCTAGCCTATCAATTCTATGAAAAAATGGGATTCGAATTGTTAAAAGTTCAGAAGGACTTTTGGGCGGAAGGTTTTGATCTTTATGAGATGCAGATGAGCATTTGACAAACCCCGGGCTTTAAGCCTTCTGCATTAGAATCCACCTTACTGGTTTATCAGATCAAACGCTTTTTTCATTGCCTTGTACGTTGTCTCAACCGCCAATTCGTCCTCCATATCGCGCAGAGGCTGATTGAAGGGTTCGGCCCGGATAGGACCATCATAACCAATTTGCGCGATGCCTTCCATAAATTCTTTGATCGGTATGACACCGGTAGCGAGGGGTAATTCCCTTTTGCCATCTGTTTGTTCATCGACAGTAAATCCGGTCCGGGCATCATTGAGATCCACGGTTACGATATCCGATTTATCCAAAGTGAGGATATCCGTCTTAGTTTCACCCGCACAATACCAATGAAAAGTATCCAGAACAAATCCGACGTTTGGTTCTCCCATGGCACTTATCAACTCCTTTGCTTCCGCCATGGTCCGGATAAACGAATACTTACTTCTTGCCATTAATGTCTTGGGCCCCACATATTCCAAACCGAGCCGGATGCCATAATGACCGATGACATTGGCCGCTTCCTTAAGCCGGTTGCGATGCAATTTGAAATTTTCGTTGTAAGTGTACAGATCATGTGTAGGCATGATCCAGGTATTCATCCGGGTCCCACCCACCTTTGAGATCGCTTCGGCTACTTCCACCAGGCCGGTCATATCTTCCCGGAATTTCTTTTCGTCATTTCTAAAGTCTATGGGCAGATTGGTAGATCCCCAGGTGATATCGTTTGCTTTCATTTTTGCGAGTAGTTCGCTTATGGTGGAGGTTTCCATTTCAGCGAGTTCCTTTGGATATGGCGATATGGCTCGATATCCATATTTGATTGCCATCTCCAATAAGGTTGCCTGATCGAAAGAAGCACCTATATTGCCGGGATTAAGACACATTCGGAAGTTTGACTTCATCGCTGATTTTTTGAATATTGCCCTAGGGCTACTCATTGTTGCGGTCATTAATATGCTGCTATTTTTTATAAATGATCTCCGGTTACTCATTACCTGATAAATTTTCTTGGAAATATGAAAGTAGTGAATTTGCCCCAAGCATGGCACATTCTTTACGGGTAGGATAATATTTTACTTTTTGAAACACAGCTAAAGTATATTTTTCCACCTGGGGTGGCTTTTCCATTTTCAGAACAGAAAAATAGTAGTCGATCTCTTGCAACGCTTGTTCGATACTATTGTCTATTAATCTTTCAATTAGTAGGTCGATGGCTGCTTTTGAAACTGCACAACCATATCCCTGAAAAGTGACCATTTTAATTTTATTGCCTTCCATTTGCAGAAAGATGTTGTATTCATCTCCGCATACCGGATTATAAGCTTGAAGAATGACATCCGCCAAGGGTTCTTCCCTAAAAAAAAGCGGTTTACGATTACGCTCGATGATCAGAGGATGATATAAATCGTCAGTACTCATTTCATTATTTTCCTCACCTGTTCAATTCCATGGATCAGCGCATCAATGTCCGACTCATCGTTGTACCAGCCAATTGAAGCCCTTACCGTAGCAGGTATTCCCAGGTAGCGCATTAGCGGTTGAGCGCAGTGATGGCCGGCACGTACTGCGATACCCAGGCTATCCAGAATGGTGCCCACATCATGTGGATGGATGTCATCGACCAGAAAGGAGACCAGCGAAGATCTTTCTCCAGGGTTTCCAATGATTGGCACTTTAATTCTATTTAACTCCGAGAGGAGGTATTGGGTCAGGTGTTCTTCATGTTGGATGATGCGTTGCAAAGAGACATCTCTAACGTAACGGATAGCTGCTCCCAGGCCAATCACTCCGGCAATATTCGGTGTGCCGGCTTCAAAACGTTGTGGACTTTTTTTGAAATTCGCATATTCATTGGTGACCTCCAGAATCATCTCGCCCCCAAAACGGTAGGGTGGCATGTCGTTAAGTATATCTTCCTTTCCATACAAGACACCGACTCCTGTGGGGCCATATATTTTATGACCGGAAAGAGTGTAGAAATCACAATCCAGATCTTTTACATGCAGAGCAGTATGGGCAACTGCCTGTGCACCGTCAATTAATACCTTGGCGCCACAAGTATGTGCTAGATCAATCATTTCCCTGACTGGATTGATGCTCCCAGTCACATTACTGATATGGCCCAGTGCAACCATCCTGGTCTTTGGACTACACTTTATTCTGGCCGCTTCCATATTGATGTCGAGATTTTCATCCAGAGGTAGAATTACAAGATTTGCTTCCGCTGCATGGGCAAGTTGTTGCCAGGGTATAAAGTTTGCATGATGTTCGAGTGTCGTGATGAGTATCTCATCGCCAGGTTGCAGGCGAGGGCGCAAGTAGGAATTGGCCACCAGATTGATGCTTTCAGTGGCTCCCGAAGTGAATACGATTTCAGCGGCGGATCCGGCTCCAATGAAATTGGCGATTTGAGTCCGGCTTTCTTCAAAGAGGCGGGTGGCAGAAGCCGAAAGCTGGTATAAGCCACGGCGTACTGTGCCGTAATCGTGTTGATAGAAGCGGGAAATGGTATCGACTACGGACTGTGGTTTATGCGAAGTAGCTGCTGAGTCCAGATACACATGTGGTGTGTTGGAAAATATGGGAAAGTCAATCTTTTGGTCAGATATAGCCATGCGGTATTAAACGTCGCTAATATCGCAAATTATCCTGGGCATACTTGGCAGGAAATTCATCTCTTCTTATTAAACATAAGTGAAATGCTGGCTGAATTTTGTCGGGTTTTCTGGGTGATAGTTGATTTTACGTGAAGCGCAATCAGCTCTGGTTTCGTTTGTTTTCTGGGAAAGCAGGATTTACTCCGGCGTCAAAGGTCAACTTCAAAATTTGGGTTGTCAGCGACCGGGATTTTACTTCATTGGGAAATTGGTGAAGGTTTTGCCGGGCTAGATTGGTAGTCTTTCTCCGGCTGAAAATGCAAAAGGGTTGAACATTCTGGCTTCAGTGTAAAAGAATCCTGAATCACCTATAAGCATAGATCAATTTAAAAGCGCAACATAGCTATGGACCAACAAGAATTTACCTCCTATTATGAAGAAATTAAGGGGCAACTCAAATCCTATATTCTTCGCATGACCGCCAGCGTACAAGACACGGAAGATATATTGCAGGATACCTGGCTGAAAGCATCAGGTAATTCTGCCTCCTTTAGGGGCGAATCCTCACTCAAAACCTGGATTTTTTCCATTGCATCAAATTTGACGATAGACCACCTGAGGAAAAAGAAAAGGTGGCCGGAAAATGTAACTGATATCTGTAAGGAAGCAGCCTTGAAAAATGAAAACCATTTTCGCGAGGCGATGCAGATAATTGAGCACTCGGAATATGCCAAATTTGAAATAAGAGAACACATTGCCTTTTGTTTTTTGTGCATTGCGAAATCGTTACCACTCGAACAGCATCTGTGCTTGCTATTAAAGGAAATCTATGAATTTAAGATAAAAGAAGTCGCCAGGATACTGAACACGACCCCGGCATTGGTTAAATATCATCTCTATACTGCGAGGCAAAAAATGATTGAAATATTTGATGAACGCTGCGCACTGATAAACAAAGAGGGTATATGTCATCAATGCACCGAACTAAACGGGGTTTTTAATCCCAAGCAAAATGCACAGGAAGAATTGATGAAAATAAAGATGCATAAGCATGCCGGTAGCTCAAATAATGATGCATTGTTTGATCTGAGAATGGAAGTGCTTAAGGATATTGACCCGTTCAATTCCCGGGCGCACGACCTACAGCTTCATCATTTGGAGCACAATCGCAGGGTCATGGAACAATATTTAAAAGAAAAAGACTGATTTTCCTATCCTTCTTTTTCCGGTCTCCGTCCAAGTATAAAAAGAGACAAAGATGATCACATCCATTTTTATGCTGACGAGTGGCCATTCACCTCATGTTAAATCAGGGAAGGCCACTACCCGGAAGAGGATTTTTAGCCGTACAACCTCCATGAGCATCGATATAAAGGCAGATCCATCGATAATCTGGGCTCTGCTGACGAATGCGACGGATTTTGCCCGGTGGAATTCCACTATTATTTCCCTGGAGGGCGAAATTAAGAAAGGTGAAAAAATACGCTTAAAAAGTACCCTTGATCCCGACCGGATTTTTCGCTTGAAAGTCATCGAAATGATCGCTGGTGAAAAACTTGTCTGGGGAGATATGTTGGGAAAACGAGTTTTTACCTTGAAGTACAACGGGAGGGTGACAACTTACACCATGCGGGAGAAAATCGGAGGGCTCTTTTTCCCCTTGTTTGCCGGCAAAATTCCATCATTTGAACCGGCATTCGAAAGGTTTGCTTCCGATCTGAAACATGAAGCCGAAAAGATTACTCAATTTAAATAAACTTGAAAAATGAATTGGAAAGAAAAGATAGGAAACAGGGAGCACCCGTTAGTTTTGAAAACCCCTCCGCTCACCTCAGAGTACACTATGCACGTGGAGGAGAAGGACGGGGTGGAGATCCTGGTTTGCACGGTCAAGTCCACGGTCCTGCATTACGATATTCGCTGTATTAAAGACCTGCATGAAATGCTCAAACACCAAAAGGATTGGATACCCTTGGGTAGCAAAGATGAGAAGCAAGAGGCTACTCCCGGTACGATTGAGTTCTGGGGCCGTTCATCTCAAAACCCAGTAGGCGGATGGTATGGTCTGAAGAAGAACTTCCGGGGAAGATTTGGTATGTATATTCCACCTCTTCTCGAATACCTGGGACTTGCAGAGGTTGAGCATAACAAGAGGAATAACCGGATGCGGGTGAAAGGGGGATGATCGTATTTCTCTCTCAAACATATTCATGACTTAAACCGTTCAGTGGGGAAAGCATGGATATGGATGTTTTAGAGCGGATTGAGATTAAACTTACCCGGGATATTGTCTTCGATAAATTTGTAAAGCATCTGAATGACTGGTGGCCGAAAGAATATACCTGGTCCGGGGATAAATTAAGCGAGATTCGGATTGAAGGGCGGGAAAACGGTCTTTGCACAGAGATCGGGCCTTTCAATTTTCGCTGTGACTGGGGTAGGGTGTTAACCCTTAATCCCGGTGAGCGAATCCACTTTAAATGGCAGATCAGTCACAAGAGAGAACCGGTTCCTGATTCAGATCAAGCAAGCGATGTCGAAGTAAATTTTATCGAAGAAAGTAAACATACCGTCGTGAAGCTTCACCACTTTAATTTCAGGAATCATGGTGAGGGTGCGGATGAATATGCTACAATGATGGGAGATCAGTATGGTTGGCCCTATATCCTGAATTCTTTTAAGCACTTCTGTGAAGACTGATCTTCTCGAGTCTGCGAAGATTCATTTACCAGGGTTTAACTCTCGTTAATTCGATCCTAATTCTAGCCGGCGTTTGTCTACTTTTGAGCATTCCATTATAAATGCTTTCTAAAAAAGGACTAAAAATGATGATGACGATTAGATTTTTATTGATGTCGATGCTGATAAGTGGATCCCTGCATGCCATGGAGACTACGATCGTAATCAGAGCTAAAGCCAGGGATGCGAAGTTTATCGGATCATCCATTGGTGGCGCATGGGTGATTGTCAGGAATGCAGCGTCTGCAGAAATCCTTGCACAGGGAAAGACGCAGGGTTCCACCGGCAATACTCAACTTATCATGAACACGTCCTGGGAAAGGGGAGGGCGGTTGACAGACGACGAAACAGCCAAATTTGAAGCCACACTGGATATCGATGACCCCACCTTTGTTACGATCGAAGTAATTTCGCCGATCAATAATCGTCAGGCGCAGGTGCATGCCAGCACCCAACTGTGGATTATTCCTGGAAAACACATTCTTGGAGACGGCATTACGGTCGAAATCCCCGGTTTTGTAGTGGACATTCTTGAACCACGCACACATCAATATATTTCCCTGAATTCGATTGAAAATCAAAAATTGCAGGTGAAGGCGAATATGGTGATGATGTGTGGATGTACAATCAGTAAAGGAGGTATTTGGGATTCGGAGAAAATGGATGTCGCAGCAATTATAAAAATGAATGGAAAGCAAATCCTGGAAATTCCCCTGGGTCTGATATCGGAAAACCTTTTCAGTGCAGAGTTTTTGGTGGATTCTCCGGGGATGTATGAAATCACCGTATATGCGTTTGACGGAGCTACGGGAAATACGGGAGTAGACAAGGTGAGTTATGTTGTAAGGGACTAAATATTGAAAATGGAAAAATTGTTTGAATGGATTGATTAGTGGAAGATCCTCTCGCAAAGAATGCAAAGACTACAGAGTTTAGAGTGGGCTTCATTTTTCTGGATTTCAAATTTCCATTACCCCGTGAGATTTGCGTGCTAGTCAGCGGCAGATGATATTGAAGTTTGCGTTGTTTGCAGGAGTAAATAGGAATCGTCCTTTCGCTGCACAAGGCTGGCACAAAATCAAGAATATTATATTTGAACAATAAGAAATTACCTGAACAGAAGCTGTGAATACTGGCAGGAGATCATTGATAAAGATTTAAGTTGGGAATAAAAAGAAAAATTTTGATTATCGTTGGCAGTGCGACCAGAAATTCTTCTAACGGCAAGCTGGCAGCTTTAATTCAACGTGACACAGCCGAGATATTTGACTGTATTATTTTTGATGACCTCCGTTCTCTACCACATTTTGACCCGGAGCAATCCATAGAAAATACTCCCAGCCAAATTGTGAAGATCCGTGAAGAAATTGAAAAAGCAGAGGGCGTTATCATTTGTACACCTGAATATGTATTTAGCATACCCAGTGGACTTAAAAATATGATTGAATGGTGTGTGTCAACCACCGTTTTTTCTGACAAGCCCCTGGGAATTATTACGGCATCGGCACATGGCAAAAAAGGTCATGACGAACTAAAAATGATTATGCAAACGGTGATGGCTGATTTTAATGATTCAACGACCCTGTTAATATCGGGAATTCGGGGTAAATTAAGTGAACGGGGCGAATTATTAGATGATAAAACCAGAGATGAAGTACGAAATTTCACCATCGGATTCCAGCGATTAGTAGAGGGGCTTTAATACAACACCAGGAGCAACCGCCGGACTTTTTTTGAATTTGGAATTTCCCCGGCTCTACGCCCAAGCACGAACCCCTACACTATGTTCTTTGCCCCCGGCTCTATGCCCAAGCACGAACCCCT
>JAGQWZ010000292.1 GCA_020436835.1 Saprospiraceae bacterium
AACCATCACCAGAATGTACAGAAAGAATACAGCGAGAAAAATACCGGTGTCCATGCGGCTTAAAGTTTAGAATTGTTCAGATATTTCTCGATTTGAACTGCTGTGGTTTTAAATGCCTGATCCAAATCTCCGATATCGGACTCATCTCCTCCTACGTCTACTCCAAAAGGCCCCCGATAATCAATGGCCTCGAGATCTTTGAAAAATTGAGACCAATTAATAATGCCGTTTCCTATTGGCAGATGTTCATTCTTCCTTCCCCGGTTGTCAGAGACGTGTATGTATTTAATGTGCGCCCCCAGTTGTTTTATAGCTAATGATAGGTTGCACTTGAGGGCAATAAGATTTGAGGTATCAAAATTATATCCAAGGTTGTCCCGGTTTACTGCCTGATAAAAATGAAGAAATGCTTCGGGAGTTGAAGCCAGTACACCAAACGCAGGATGGATCAGATAGGTAAGCTTAAACTCAGCGGCAATGTCACAGACTCGCTGAAAAGTGGAGATCAATCTATTCCAGAAATCTTGCCAGTTAAAGTCTGCCGGTATTGAAGCCTGACTGAGCAGTTCATGTTCATAGTGACGGGTTACCGGAATTTCATTGGGGAACTGATAGGGTGGAAGCGGACCATTATCAAGAATATAAGTAGCTCCGAGTGATTTTGCTGTCTCGCAACCCAGCCTGAATAATTCTAACTGCTTTTCAATGATTTTTTCGTCCTGCGATGACAGATGGGGTAAGACGGTGCAGTAGACTGGGACTGTGATCTGTAGTTCCTTGATTTTATTGGCAATGGCCTTTCTATTTTGATGCATTGCCACTAGGTGCTCCTCCCTTATCCCCTCCAGTTCAACCGACTGAAAACCAAGATCTGTCATCTCCTGCAGATAATTGAGTGAGTGTTCGGGTGGGGGAGGGTAGCCGTATTTCGTGATGGGATACAGATAGGCGCATACGATTTGAGATCCAAATTTATTCTGCATTTTATTTTTTGATTGATAGGATGGGTTATTTCCGGTCTTCACCGAGGCGAATATGATAGTTATGGTACAAATAGTCTGCTCTTTTAAACAGTTTTTTTCCTGAACTATCCAATAGGTAGCTTCTTCTCCGGTGGGGCAGCATCAATTCGTCGATAGTAGTGAATTCATCGTTGATGACCAAACTATAGTGATCTTCGTGCTTCACCTTGTATCCTTCGTAAACGAAATTATCCGCATTAATGTAGTGCCACCAGACATCTGAGGTATTGTAGGTGGTCACCGTTTCCGGTTGATATTGAGCCCGGACGATATGAACGGTTTCACCATCAAAGGTATCCCGGCCTTCATAGGTGAAGTGGATACCGGGATCAAGTAATTTAAAGGGGAGCAAGACGGCGTATTCAGCCGCCAGAAGTTGATGTTTGGTTGCGTTGGAGTCCAGCTGATCATCACGATGTCCATTTAGGTATTTTTCGACGTCATTATTACGAAGCATCAATTGGTGATTTCCCAGAGAATCCTGCCAGATTATTTCAAGAATATGTTTAGGAAAAAGATGATATCGGTGATGCTGGTCGATGGAGGATTCTAATCGGCCGGTCGAATCGAACAACTGAGTCACTTTATCAAATTTAATTTTTCTCAGGTCATACCACTTTTCCTGACCTCCACTGGTCATTATGGCATTTTCCAAAATCTCGCGAACCCGCTTATCCGTATTTACGGAAAATAAAAGATCTTCTGTTCTGGGTTTGCATCCGAACAGGTAGATGGCAGGGATCAAAAAGAGGTAGAGAGGTAACCTGCTCATGTTGCTTAAGATAGATAATATTCTGAAAAGATCATACAGATTGATTACACCTGCCTGTCCCGGATAACCTCACCTGCTTAGGGGCCGGCGAATCAAAACCTGATAATTCTGACTTTTTCAGCACTTTCTTTATTAATGAAAAATAGGAGACCGAAATGGGACAATCAATAAAAAACGGTCCAAAGCCCCGATTTATAATCCTGAGAAAATAAGCTGAGGATTTCCGGATCGATTTTAGAGATTCGATTAGAGCGGGCTATTAATACAGCGGGTTTTTTCAGGGCTAATAAAAGTGCATCCTCTCGCGTCTCGTCAGATATGTCATAATAGTAGTTCTTCCATTGATCTGTAAATTCAAACTGCAGTTCTCTTTTTTCGTTTTCGGCGATCATAATAATTTCTTTTGATAGGTGGAAGGCAAAAGAAGGCGCTAATTTATCATAAATATAGACAGGCCGATCATCCAGTCCTTTGTCTTTGATCCATTCTGCGGCTATTTTTCCCGTGCTGGAATTCTCTTCATTCCTCGACAGAAAATGAGTGGAAGCCATGACAATTGAGAAGGTAAACAGGAGGGGCATAATGAGGAGTTTTTCCTGAGGCTTGATCAATTTCACCACATAAATTGAAAGCAGTAGTAGCATGAACGAAAAGATGATGATCAGCACTGGACGGCCGAGACTGAATTGTGAATCAATAAATGGTAAAGTCAAAATTGCAGTATAAATGAGGATAATCCAGACTGCTTCAATTCGAAGCCAAAACCGGATAGTACGTTGCTCCATCGCTGAGAATAATTTGCCACCGGTCACCGCCAGAGCCCAGATTGCCGGCAGAATATAGAGAAGGAGTTTGGAATGGGAAAGACTAAAGAAAAAAATCGGCAAGATCAGACAAAGGCTAAAAACAGGGATCAAATATTGAGAATGTAAACGCGTTTTCCGGAATAGTTTAGTGATTACCAGAAAGAACCAGGGGAAAGTAAGAAGGCTCACCGCCGCAAAATAAAAATACCAGGGCATACTGCGTCGAAAAGTATCGGAGGTATAGCGCACCACAGACTGATCGTATAGCATATATTTCAGAACGGATTTTCCCTCCAGCTCTAAGAGGTAAAACCATAGACCTGAAATCACCAATGCCACCATTGCCGCTCCAACGAGATGCCAGGTCCACCTTAATTTTTCGCGAAATTGCCAAATAATAAATAGAAAAAGCGAGCCCATAAATACGAACACGGCTGTGATTTTAGTAAGAAATGCCAGGGAGATAAATAGGGCAAAAAGGTAGAGAAGAATGCTTTTGTTTTTATCTAGATAGGTGAGTATCGACCAGGTAGCACCCAATAAGAAGGTGTTTAAATAGGCGTCGGTGGTAAGATTCCTGACGGAAACCCAGACTATCATAAAAGAAGCATAGATCAAAGTTGAGGAAATGGCAATGCTGCGGTCGGGATATAAGCGGTAAGTGATCCTGTAAATAAGGAGCAATTGTACCAGTAATGCTATCTGCAGGAAGAACCGGGCGGAAAAGGGAGATACTCCAAATATATGATAGGCAATGCTGGTTATCCAGTAAGTCATAGGGGGTTTGTGGTAGTGTTCTATACCCATGTATACCGGGTGCAGGTAGTCGCCGCTATGGTACATTTGCCGGCTGATCTCAGCATATCTTGCTTCACTGGTATCTATCACTCCCCATGATCCAAGTCGATAAAACAGGGAAATTACAAGCAGGATTGAAATGATCCAGTAAAATGGGCGAGATAAAATATTTGCCTTATCTGGTGCTTCCATCCCGTAAAAATCCTATTATTCGACAAGGTTGCAAAATATTCAGGTTTAAGCAGTGGAAGAAAATATGTAACTTATCTTACTAAATTCGAAAATTATGAGGTTATCACGTAAAGCATTTATGAAGACGCTAAGTGTGTCGGTGGTAAGTGCACCTTTGTTGAGCAGCAGCTTTCCGGAAAGTAATAAGGTCGATGTTGCCCCTGTGATGGGCGATAAGTTGGGTCTGGCATCCTATTCTCTTCGCAGTTTTTCTCTGGATGACGTAATTGACACCATGAAACGACTGGGTTTGAAGCATGTAGCACTTAAGAGCATGCATATGCCGCTGGACAGCTCGGATGAAGAGATCAGACAAATTGCGGAGAAGGTTAGAAGTAGCGGACTTGATCTTTATGGTGCAGGGGTAATTTATATGAAAACAGCGGATGAAGTCGCAAATGCTTTTCGTTATGCCAGGGCAGCTGGCATTTCTACGATTATAGGTGTTCCCAATCATGAATTGCTACCTCAGGTGAACGATCTTGTCCGCGAAACAGATATTAAGGTCGCCATACATAATCATGGTCCTGGTGACGAACTCTATCCCAGTCCGGAAAGCATCCTGATGAAAGTGAAAGATCTGGACAAGAGGGTTGGAGTGTGTCTGGATATCGGGCATGCTGTCCGTATTGGTCTTGATCCTGGTCAGGAAGCCAAACGATGTGGTGACCGGTTATACGATATGCACTTTAAAGATGTGAATGTTGCGGCGCCGGAAGGCGGTAGCCTTGAAATGGGCAGGGGGGTGATCGATTTACCTGCTTTTTTGAAGACCCTATCCAAAATTAAGTATCAGGGAGTCATGGGATTGGAGTATGAAAAGGATGGAAAAGATCCTTTCCTCGGCCTGGCAGAATCGGTAGGTTATTGCAGAGGTCTTTTTTCCTGTCAGGGATAATTGTTTTTGGCGGAGATTGCAACAACGGCACGGAGTGGATCAAGGTAAAAAAACATGTGGCCGATGCCGGTGACTCACCTGTATCTAACAGCCATTCAAACTTTCTTCCAGTTAAAAATTTACCAGGGTGACTCCATCACCACCCCGTTCCGGATCGGGATGGGAAATCTCAAAGGGCAGGTCATATTCTTTTAGCTTATCCCGAACCAGTGTCTTTAAGACACCATTTCCTTTTCCATGAATGATTTCCAGGAAATGCAGGTTTGCCACAAGAGCCTTGTCAATAAATTGTTCCAGGCGAATGAGCGCTTCTTCTTTGCGTAAGCCCCGGATATCGATTTTATGATGCACTTCCGACAACATTTGCATCCTGGTATTTACTGACTTTTGGGTTTGGATATCAATGGGAGGCCGGCTATGTTCTATGTCTGACGGTTTCACATTTAGAGTAATATTCCCGGTGAGAACCGTAATTTTTTTCTTCTGAATGCTTTCAATGGTACCAACCATATCCCCCATCTTCATACGGACATGATCTCCCACTTCGAAGGGCTTTTGAATTTTTGAGACCACCGATTTTTCAATAATTTCCTGATGGATCTCTTCTGTGTCGGATTCAAGAGAAGTGCGGTCTTTTTTTAATTTTGCACTGAGTTTTTTGGCTTTTTCCAGGTTTTGATCCTCTCTTATTTCGCGAATGATTTTTTCAAGATCTTTATTTGCTCTGGTCTGTTGCTGCAACTGAAAATTCTTTTCATCTAATTTTAATTTCTTCCGGCGCACATCAAG
>JAGQWZ010000293.1 GCA_020436835.1 Saprospiraceae bacterium
GTACCCCAGGAAAGGAATCTTGTCTTAAATCCCCGGTGTAGTTTTTTTAGAGATGTTATTCAAGTGCTGAGTCAGGATCGGTTGTCTGTAGATAAAAGGCTTCTCTAATATCTGATTATCTTCTTTTTGCTTATATTTAATATTATGTTAAGTAGACGATTCCATAAAAAGATTCTTTCCACCCTCCTGGAAGATCTCCTGCAATCCTACCAACCTATAATCTCCCTCGATTTATTAATACTGGATCGTGGCTATCAGTGGTAAGTGATCAGAAAAATCAACGGAATCAATGCGTTCAGATACAACCCGGAGCGGTGCGCCTTTACTGATGAAGATGAAATCAATTCTACGGTCTGGATTTCTTGCCGGATAGGTATAAGCATCTTCGGAAATCTCGAAAAGCGTAAAACGCTCTTTTAAGATCTCGATTTCATCTGAACGGTAGTACGCGTTAAAGTCACCTAACAGAATTACCGGGTGGACCTCATCCTTCAAAATTCTACTAATCAGTTCGATCTGTTGTAATCTTGAAGATTTATTTCGGTAATCCAGATGCACGACCGCTACCGTAATGATTAAATGTTTGTCAATCTGTATATCCGCCAGCAACATTGACACTGACTTTCCTTCTTCTTCCGGATAAATCGGTATCTCCATATTTCTTAAGCTGGACACTTTATATTTAGAGAGTAAGCCCTGTCCATAAGCACCTCCCTGAAAAGCAAAGTGCCGGGTAAAATATCCTTTAAACTTAGATCCGTGAGCAAGCTCTTTCACTTCATCCATGCTAGCAGATCGCTCACATACACTGTCTACCTCCTGGAGACCGACGATCGATACTCCTGACTTTTTAATATATTTTCTCATTTCTTTAATCGTAAGGTCATCGTCCGCATTCGCACCATGATGAATATTGTATGACATGATCTGAAATGTACCCGATTGCGAAAAAATGAAGTGGCTTGCCGGAAGCCCAAAAAACAATATAAGTGCCAGGAGTCTATTCATATCTCTTCAGTATCCGGGAGAAGACCAAAAATATATATTTTCTGATTCGAGTAAACATATTACCAGGTTCATACCGCCCGGGACGCTGTTTATTTCATTCAAAATGAATTGAAATTCTAAATGTCTAATGAAAAATGGGGCACCTTTTTTTTTTATGATTAGGGGGTAACGATTATTGGCACCAGGCAATAAAGCAACAAATAGATCTTCTTAAGGATCAGTCAAGTTCGTAGAATTAAAAAAGAAAACCTTGAAACACTCAATGAAGTCCTATCCAAAGAAAAACATTTCTAACCTGATCAGCCGGATGGTCAATCTGGCTCTGCTCATTAATTTCCTTACCGCTAGCTTTTTTACATCCGCTCAATCATACCGGAATGCCAGCGATGTAATACATCCGGAACCTTTTGCCGGCTTAACAGCATTAGCGACCTCAAAAGAACTTTATATGATCTGGGCTCAGGACAACTTTTTTAAAAACCAGATCGTCGACTATTTACCCACAGAGCAAGCTGCTGCCTCCCTCCTGCCCGGTAATATTAAAGATGTATTTGCACCCTCTCAGGTATCTCAAGGATTGACAATGAATGAGACTACCCGTATCGCTACAGTTGCTGCAGATATGGATGATGACGGCATCGATGAGATTGTCAGGCTGACATCGACTAATGCCGGGGATTTACTACTGAGCGTTACTGCAGTGGGATCAGCCCTGGAAGTGACTGGAAGTTCAATCACTACCCAGATCAGTGCACAACTGCATTTCGGTATCAAATATCAGATCGAGCTCTTTGCCGGGAATTTTGATACCGACGTCGGTAACGAAATTGTGGCTATCTGGCCAGAAGGATCGGGTGCTAATGAATCCAATCTGGAGCTCCGGATCTTTGATTTGGTGAATGGTAACCTGGAGCTGATCAGCAGTTCCACCATTGATCGCTCCTTCGCACTGTATGATGCAGCAGTATCTGACCTTGATATCGATGGAGTTCCGGAGATTATAATAGCCGGCTTGCAAACCGGTACACCTTCTATCGAAGTCCGTGTTTTCAATTTTGCTCAGGGAGTGCTCCAAGAAAAGATCTCTACAATGATCGATAGATTCTCTGAGGCCATTGATTTGCATCCGGATTTGTCTCTTACTTTGACCGTTGGAGATTTTGATGCAGATGTTGCCCCCGAAATAGCACTTTTCATTCGGCAGACCAATAATGATTTGTCCGGATACCAGATAGCCCTGAAAATATTGCAAACGGTAGATGACAACGCTGTTTCTGGTGAATCACTATTTGAAAAGTTGATCATCCTTGAAGATAAAATGTTGGTCGACACCCTTTGGCCGGGTTTGTTAGTCCCCTATCAACCTATATATTCCACTGCCGGTGATCTTGACGGAGATGGTGATGATGAGCCGGTATTGCTGGTTCCACCCGGGGACCGGATCATTTATGTGAATGTACATGGCGATCAAATTGTCAGTAATTTAACTACTTTGGAGAGCGATTTTAGCGATCCTTTTATCTGCTTTACCCGGGGAGGCATTCAACCGGTCAATTTACAAATTGGAGATTTGAACCGGGATGGAAAGTCGGAACTCGTTTACACTTTTGCCCAAGGTTGTACGGAAGACATTTACAGCGACAATATGGGGGCTGCGCGTCTCACCTGTAATGTGTACGAGGTTACAGACAGTGCAGCGATTTCTTTGACCGGCTTTTACAATAGCAATGAGGTTCGCACGCAATACTACGGTATTCTTGCCTCCGCTTTCGTGCTTGGAGATTTTAATGGTGACAATTTCCGGGTGGGCAGAGGACGATATTTCAAGAGGAGTCAAATCAGTCAACCGGTCATCGTTTTAAATGCGCCACCGATTCACTTCGATCGTTTCGGAGAAGAGATATTCGACATCAACCGTTGTTACAATGGTCAGTTCTGCCCATTTGAAGCCAGTTATTTGACGTCGACTGCTGTAAGCATGAAGACAGCAACTTCGGTATCCTCGGCCTGGAGTGCCAGTGTAGAAGTGGAAGGGAGTATTTCCGCCGATTATCTCGCCGTGAAAGCAACCATCGAAGGCAGCGTGAAAGCAAAATATGGAGAACGATTTTCCAAGTATCGCAGCAGCGGCACCCGGTTGGAGATCTCTACCCAGGTTTCTGCCGTCGAAGATGATCAGATTTTCGCGACCGTAAGTGATTACGATATATGGGAATATCCGGTTTACGAGCGCGATAGTCTAATTGCCCATATGATCAGCGTCACCCCTACCCTGCTTGAAAATCGATGGTTTCCCAGTAAGTCTTTCAATGCTTACGATTATCTGCCTGATCATGAAGTGGGAAATGTTCTATCCTACCGGCAAATGCGACCCGAATTTTCTTCGGTCTCCAGGATCATCAGCAGTGACGCTTTTACCCTTAGTGCCAATTCCTCCAACCGGTGGACTATCAACCAGCAAAGTTTCCGGGAAAGTGGCAGTTCATTCGAACAAAAGATCGGACTCGAGGCTCGCCTGAAAGAGGAAGTTGAGGCGGAATTTAAAATATTTGGCGGAAGTGCGGCCGTGACGGTGGAAGGAAAATACGAGGAGAAGTCGCTGGCCACCCATGCTACCAGAGTATCGGAAGAGCTGGAAATCGACGTACAAATGGGAGGTGTGAATGAATCTCTGGGTGAAGTGAAATATTCGGTTAATCCCTACTGTTACTGGGCAAAGAACGGATCGTTGGTTATTGACTATACCACTCAACCCGAAGTGCCGTCACCGGGAGCATCGGACACCTGGTGGTCGGAAAAATATGGCCGGAAACCGGATCCTGCATTAATTCTACCCTGGCAACATGATCCGGAGAAGGGTCTTGCCTTACAGGATGAAGAAGTGAAGCGCTTTCAGAGTAAATCTGTGGCTTTTTCCAATTCAAGACCAGAAGCAGGAGATACGATAACCATTTATGTTGAAGTGCATAACTGGAGCCTACTCTCCACGGCACTTCCGGTTGATGTGGGATTTTACCTATGTGATCCAACGGACGAAAATAACCGTCTCACAGGGATCAATGGAAGTACGTTGATTTCTACCGGTGATGTGCTTGAACCACGGGGTAATCAGATCCTTTCCTTTCGCTGGAAAGTTCCGGATGGTCTACCGACATTTCCCCGCATTTATGCAAGAATAGATCCGGAAAACCGGGAAGAAGAAATCCATGAAGAAAACAACTTCGGTTTCAATATCCTTAATATTTCCACTAACCGATCTCCCTGTCCGGCGCCGATGATTACCGCCACCAACGAATTCCATGATGCGTCACCTGCTATAGAACTACGTACCTATCCCAATCCGGTGGCGGATCAGCTAACCTTAAGTTTGAATGCCCGCGAAGAAGGTACATTCAGTGCCACCTTATATAATAATCTCGGGCAACCGGTACGAGCCCTGCAGCCTCTTTTGGTGGGACAGGCTGATTATCAGATGACGATTCCGGTTACAGACCTTACGGGAGGTATGTATTATTTAAAAGCCAGCTTAAACAACAAAGTGGTTACCAGAATCATAATAATTGAATGATCATTTAGTTTGACCGTTAGCCATATCCGCTGCATTAGTGGCTGATGCCGGCACCTGGATCTTACCGGCAATCAATGATTTCAGGAGATCAAGTTCTTCTTGCATTCTGGACTGATTTTGAATAAGCTCGCTGATTTGCTCAGATTGGTCTTGAATAATCTGCTGTTGGTCCTGGATCGATTTAACCAATACCGGGGCAAACCGGTCATAATCCATAGACCAAAGGTCCCTGGTTTCATCGGCGGGTTTTTCTACGATCTCGGGCATGATCTTATAGACTTCCTGGGCGATGAATCCGATCTGCCTCTGAAAATTTTCTTTTGAAACAACCAGTTCGTGGTCAGTCCGGAATTCTGAACTATGGTGATTGTAAGCTACCGGACGTAAATTCATCAGCTCATTGATCGAATATCTCAAAGGCTCAATGTTGCTTTTGACTCTCCCGTCTGAGTACGTATCCCAGGCCGCAGCCTTAGCCTTTCCCACAGAATCGACCATACTATTAGCTAATTGAAGACGATGGGTGGGAGTGCCGACGCCCATACCTATTTGGTTATGAAAATAAACATCCCCCGCAGATACATTGGAATTATTACTTCCAATTGAGATGCTATTATTGCCAAAAATGCGGAATTGGGTGGCCGTTCCATTGCGAATTCTTAGGGCGTCAGATCCATCCGCTGAAATTACCTCAAGCGTATCACTGGGTTGATTGGAGCCGATCCCGACATTGCCATTTTTTAAAATCACCATGGCATTGGATTCATTTGCATAATCACCGTTTCCTACGATCAGTATTGGACTGGTCTCACTCATTTCGGTGTTAGCAGCAACGAGTGTATCATTATACCGGCCAAGAGCCATGCAACTTTGTCCATTAGCGATTGTACCATTGCCGATGGATACTGAAGCATAGTCTCCTTGTGCCACCGCAAATCTGCCTATGGCTATTGGGCCCGAATTTCCGATTGCCTGGCAACCAACCCCCAGTGCCATCGGGCCTCCGCTTCCCCGGCTTTCACAACTCCACCCGATCGCTGTTGCGCCATAATCTCCGGAGACTTTACTGCTCGCACCTATGGCAGTAATTCCAGAGTTGCCCCTGGCTTCGCTAAAAGTTCCCAAAGCGATGGCACCATCAAATCCGGTTACTTTAACCTGTCTTCCAAATCCAAAGGAACAGAAACCTAATGAGTCAGGAGACCAGTTTGCGGAATTATACAAATATCCACCTCTAAATGCGGCTTGATCTCTGTCATAATAAAAAAAAGTGTCATATACGATTTCGCCATTCGCTGGCAACGCATCTCTGCCGAATAAAATCAGGTCCGGCTCCAGCGTAACCTGAGCCTGTAGATGGCTATCCACCATTACAATAATTAAGAGACTTCCTAAAAGATGGTTGAAAATTTGAAGAGAGTTCATATTGGTAGAGTCAAGCAGGTTGATAAATTGCTTACTCAACTGAGTAAAGCTAGATTGACGTTCTCCATATCTTATCACCCTTTGGGGTGATTTTTGCAATATTAATGTTCAGGTAAGGTATGGTGTATAGGATGGATTAAAAGGTACTTACTCTTTTTTATGTATTTTTATACATATTGGTTGCAACAGTTTTATGGACAACTTCAATCAAAAAGCATGTATAATCTAGGTTTATATCTTTTGTTTTTTGTCATGTCGACGGGGGATGTAGCCCCAAATGAGGCAGAAACCGAATGGTTATATCTGGCAGAGATATTGAGAGATCAAACCTCCTGCATGGAAGATCCGGCAGAAAAACTGCGATCTATGACGGAATGGCTGCATGTCAACGTTAAACATGTGCCGGGTGGCCGTTATCCCCGGTCTTTCAACCGCAAAAGTATTGCCACGGTAATCCAGAGTGGAATGGGTAATTGTGGCTACCAGTCTTATAATATTGTAGGCTTCGGAGAAATGCTGGGTTTTACACAACACCGGGTGCTGCACCATCGGCAGAAAATGGGTGCACCGGGTGATCATGCGCATGCGGAGATTCGTGTGGATGGCCGCTGGATCATGTATGATCCGGACAAATTCCTCTATTTCACAGATGAACAGGAGCAATTACTCAGTGTACAGGAGGTCGCGATGGATGGGGAAAGTTGGATCGGGCTTAGCTATAATAATAATGCCTACAAAGAAACGCAATCGGCCAAACATGCTCCCCGTACTGATTTTGTCTATGCCAATTTCGAGAAGGCAGGGATGTCATATATCCGGTTGATCATGAAAATGAAAAAGCTTAATCCACCGGTTGAAAAGGTGGTTAAACGTAGAATGCTACGACGTAAGGCAGGA
>JAGQWZ010000294.1 GCA_020436835.1 Saprospiraceae bacterium
ATTCATAAACACGACAATATTCGGTACACCTACCTGTCGGGCAAGTAGAATGTGCTCTCGAGTTTGTGGCATAGGTCCATCCGTAGCTGCCACAACCAGGATAGCTCCGTCCATCTGTGCTGCTCCTGTGACCATATTCTTTACGTAGTCAGCGTGACCAGGACAATCTACGTGTGCGTAGTGCCGGTTTTTAGTCTCATATTCTACGTGTGCAGTATTAATAGTGATACCTCTTTCTTTTTCTTCTGGCGCGGCATCGATGGAGTCATAGTCCATTTTCTGGGCAAGACCAGACTGTGACAACACATATGTGATGGCAGCAGTCAAGGTAGTCTTTCCGTGGTCTACGTGTCCAATTGTGCCAACGTTCAGGTGTGGTTTAGTCCTTTCAAAAGTCGATTTTGCCATCGGATAGATTTTTACGTTTCTAAAAAAAAATTAATAACTAATAAATAAATACTGGTTTTACAATGGATTGATTTTTACCGGAATTTAAGCTCAGCGACAAAGCAGCTTTCTTTCCGACGAGGTCATTTCCTTCCGTCTCCATTTCCTGGAGCCAATGAAGGGATTTGAACCCCCGACCCCTTCCTTACCATGGAAGTGCTCTACCCCTGAGCTACATTGGCTTGCAATATGTTCGCTTTGGGTAAACACCGAAGGGCTAACCCATCCTTCAAACTGTGTAAAAAAGTGAGCGGGCGATGAGACTCGAACCCACGACCCTCAGCTTGGAAGGCTGATGCTCTACCAACTGAGCTACGCCCGCACTTGTTTTATTTAAACTGTCTGCATGGCTTTTCACAAGTAGATTGTGGGGGCGATAGGATTCGAACCTATTCAGTCGTAGACAACAGATTTACAGTCTGCCCCGGCTCTCCAACTCCGGCGCGCCCCCTCTACAATGTGTATACTTTTTTGCCGGTTTGTCCTCCTGACCATACAAATCCCACAATGTGAGCCAATGGAGGGACTCGAACCCCCGACCAGCTGATTACAAATCAGCTGCTCTACCAACTGAGCTACATTGGCTTGTAACTCCATGGAGTGGGACAGTATAACCAACTGAAGTGCGATGGCTTCCACTGTCGAAGCACCTGATATATCAACTTTCCAATTGGTAAAACCAGACAAATGCAGATCAATCCTTAAAGCACTGATCTTTTCTATGCAGTTTGTATTTTGCTCCGCATTTCAATTTTTCGCCCGAACCTCAGATAAATTAAATAATTATTTAATATGTAATTATTTATTTTTCTGCGATTTCAGCGCTATATTTGTTTACTCTAGATTGTATGAAAACGAATAAAGTAATACGGCTTTTAAGAACTTTTTCCAAAAAGCGATTGCAAAGATATTACTTTTTCCCTAATAGCGAAATGTAATCTTAAGAACTTAGGACGGTTTTTCTTCAATTTCACTCCCGTTAATTCGCTCCTTGAAATCCCTACCTGTCATAAGACCAGGATCCCGGAATCCCATTCAGACAGTATATTCTCTAAATCAGCGATTTATCCAATGCACACAGATAACAGGACCCGGCAAAATGTGTAATGTCATACCTTTGCTGTTCCGACAGATGTTATGGACCGATTGCCTCTAGTCTGCTTTCTTCTATTTGGATACCTGATGAGCGGTATATCGCAAGAATACATCCGCAACGGCTCTTTTGAAGGATTTATCCCTCAGGAAAATAATGTGCCTCAATTCTGGCAAGTCTGTCGCAGTCATAGTACTCCAGACATCCAGCCGGTCACTTCATCTAAACCAGCCAGCGACGGAAGCGCTTACATCGGTTTGGCCCGGCGAGGAGCTAATCCGGCAGACAGTACCCTGGCTTACCGGGGAGAAGCAATTGGTCAGAAAATAGAACCCCTCACTCCGGGATTTGAATACCTGATTTCCATCCAACTATCCTATGATCCTTCCCATCAATCTTCTGAAGGTGAGACAGAAGCTCCCGGAAGGCTCAATGTATACATCGGCGACGGAATGTGTTTTGACACCTTCCGAATTTGGCAATCACCAATCATTGACCATCTCGACTGGAAGGTATATGAGCGGAATTATGTTGCTTCCTGCTTCAACAACTATATCATACTGGAAGCGGACCATGGAGACATCCTGACCAAAGATGCCTCCTATCTTTTGCTGGATAATCTTAGTATCGTGCCCATCAATAACGAAAGTGCTTTGGACACGGTCGATTGTGGCACCAGGGAAATGGAAGCACCCGACTCCATTCCGGAGACCAACTATACACCTTGCAGGATCTTTATCCCAAATGCGATCTCTCCTAACAACGACGGGGTAAATGAAGGGCTGAAGATCTACTATGATTGTCAACTGCAAAATTTTGATTTCAGCATATTTGACCGGTGGGGAGCAAGGATTTTCAAAACCAGGGATCCCGGATTTCTATGGGTGCCGGATGGCAGGAGCAGTGGTCCTTATGTATATCATCTCAAGATCGGCTATACGGACGAAGAGGGTGAATCAAGAGTGGAAATTCTTTCAGATATTATTCATGTGATCCCATAAAAAAAGAGGCCACGCAGGCCCCTTGTTTAGAAATTTTCTTTTTCTTAATAAGAACGTACCCGTTCCTTATGCTTGATTAAGAGTCTTTTCAAAACATTGCTAACCTGATCCACTGCAGCTTCAAAGGTCTTACTGGACTCAGTGGCAACAATCAGATCTCCGGGAATATCCAGTTTAACTTCTACAATTTTGTCTTTAACCTGGCCCGTATTCTCCAGTTTGAGTATGACATGTGCATCAATAATTCGATCATGAAATTGATCCAGCTTGTCTAGTTTCTTCTGAATATATTCAATCAACTTTTGATCAGCTGTAAAATGGATAGATTCAATTCTCGTCGTCATACTTTGCGTTTTAATTTGTTAGGAAAAAAGCAAATTGCTTGTAAATATTATAATTATGCCTTCGGATGCGCCTTGCGATAAGCCGATTTTAGCTTTTCAATACTGTTTTGCGTATAAATCTGGGTGGCACTCAGATTGGCGTGTCCCAAAAGGTCTTTGATTGCATTTAGATCCGCACCGTGATCAGACAGATGAGTTGCAAAAGAATGTCTCAAAGTGTGCGGTCCTTTCTGAGAAATGGTTGAGACCATGGAAAGATGTCTGCTTACAATATTATAAACTAGTTTGGGGTATACTTTTGTTCCTTTTAGGGTGAGGAAAAGATAAGATTCTCCCGGGAATATTGCTTCTTTAATTTTCAAATACTGATCCATTAAGCGTAAAAAACCCGGCGCAATGGGAATCAACCGGACCTTGTTCCCTTTACCCAGGACTTTAATTCGCATTTCGATCCGGTCGATATCAATTTCTTTCATTTCAATGAGTTCACTCCTCCTGACTCCTGTATGATATAAAGTCATGATTATCAAGTGATCACGCCATTCGATGTAGTTGTCTGAATGCTCAGCCGGTTCAACGATCATCTTCCTGACCTGATGCTCCTGAATAGATTTCGGCAGGCGTTTTGGCAACTTCAGTGCTTTTAGTCTGATTGTTGGATTCGCCTCAACCGATCCGTCCCTTTTTAAAAACTTATAATATGATCGCAGTGAAGAGATTTTGCGATTGATGGAACGAGGTTGGTGACCTCCGGATACCAAAGAAACAATCCATGATCGCAAGTATTGGTGAGTGACCTGTTCCGGAGCAGTCAGCTCATACACTTCCTGCATGTACGCGAACACCTGTTCAAGGTCCGACTGATAAGCCGAAATGGTGTGATCCGAATATCTTTTCTCAAACCGGAGATAGTTGATAAATGACCGGAACGATTGATTTGTCTGGAAGTCATTCATATTGAAAACCTGAGGCATTCATATAACGATCTTTTACGATGCATTAAGTATGCCACTTTTTATCCATGAGTTTGACTCACGTAAGTAATCACCTGACTTTCAACCCCTTTTACCTTGGAAAGATCCATTCTTCTACCTTGGAGATTGCCAGAATATCCTAACTTTACCATTACCGACTAGCAAATAGAAAAAGATGAAATTTTACCTCATAGTATTGGTCTTTTTATCCCTTCCGGTCCTGGCGCAAAACACATTCACCGATATCGCACCATCTTCGGGAATATATCACATCTATTCCGATGTGAGTCCCACTGGCGGGGTCAGTTTTTCTGACTTCAATCAGGATGGCTGGGACGATCTTACCTTTTCCAGCGACAAGGACAGCCTGATCCAGTTTTACCTGAATCAGGAAGGCGTATTTCAAAAGGTGGACCTGGGTATTGACAACCGGGAAACCGTGATGCAAATTTTATGGGTAGACTATGATAATGATGGGGATAAGGATCTTTATGTCAATGCCTATGAAGGGGTAAACAGGCTTTATCAAAATCAAGGTTTACTGCAGTTTTTGGATGTGACCACGGAAAGTGGATTACCGGAAGAGCGCTACCTCAGTTATGGAGCCTGCTGGGGAGACTACGACCGGGATGGATGGCTTGATTTGTACGTCCAGGAAAGAAAAGGACCACAGCTCGCGGCGGAGAATAGAAATCGTCTTTATCGGAATAATACAAATGGCACTTTTAGCGAAGTAACCGATTTAACAAATACCGCCGTGGTGGGTCGAAAGCCCTTTTGCGCTTCTTTCTCGGACTTTAACAATGATATGTGGCCGGATATCTATATTGCCAATGATAAATTGTCTGTCAATACGCTACTTATCAACCAGAAAGACGGAACCTTTTTCGATGCCAGCTCCTCTGCCGGTGCCGATTTGGAGATGAATGCCATGTGTGTTACGATCGGAGACTATGATGCCAATGGCTGGCAGGATATTTATATTACCAATACGGAAGAGGGCAATAAACTATTAAGAAACCTGGGGCCCTCCGGATCTACTGGTATTGAATTTGAAGAAGTCGCAGTTTCCACGGGAACCGAGTTCAATGGTATTGGATGGGGAAGCAGTTTTCTTGACAGTGATAATGACGGAGACCTGGATCTCTATGTCTGCGGTATGGATATTGGTATCGACGCAGTGACTTCAGCATTGTATCGCAATAATGGCTCCGGTAATTTTACCAAATTGCCGGCGTTTCTGGGAGACACTGTGGTATCTCATAGTAATGCCCTGGGCGATGTGAATAATGACGGTTATCCGGATATTGTTGTGTCTAATTTCAGTCCTTTTCCGGCACAAATCTGGCAGAATAGTGGTGGTGACCAACATTGGTTAAAAGTCCGTTTAACCGGGGTGATAAGTAATCGGGAAGGAATCGGTAGTCGGATAGAAGTATATTCAGGAGACAATTATCAGGTAAGATATACTTACTGTGGCATTGGCTTTCTGGGCCAGAATTCGGATACCGAAATTTTTGGTGTCGGCAATGCAATCCTTATCGATTCAATTCGTATCACCTGGCCCACCGGTCATCAGGACAAGTTTTATGAACTTGCTCCTGACCAAAAATTATCTATAATTGAGGGCAGCAGTACCAATGGTGAAATAAGGATTGATCCCGAGATCGAACAGACCACTGCCCGTAGAAATTTTGATCTGCAGTCAGTTGTGGTCGACTTGTTTCCCAACCCTGGTGCTGATCATATCCATATTGGGCACAATGCCGAGGGACCGGTTAATGTGGAGGTACGTTCTTTGAGTGGAAAACTGATTTTCGAAGAAAAAAGCCTCACCCAGCCGGTCATCCGGTTGAATACCGAGACCTGGATCCCAGGAACCTACCTGATCCGCATCCAAAATCAACAGAAGCAAAGCGCCTTAAGATTATGGTACAAACAATAATCACTTTATAACCAATACTTTCTGCAGGACGGAACCTGATATCTTTATTAGATAGATACCGGCAGGCCAGTCACCAACCGGTATTTCATGCTCCGGGGATGGTATGTATCGATGATAAACTCTGACTCCACTGGTATTGCAAATATCCAGATTCCCAATTATAGCCCCATCCACGCTAATCTGGAAATAATCATCTGCAGGATTAGGCAATATGCGAATGTCTTTGTGAGCTGATCGAACCCTATTGCCGGTGCTCAGTTCACAGAGCGATTCGTCCGGATCCTCTTCCAGATACATAATCGGTGACAGATCTTTACCGGTAAAAGCCGGATATCCCTCATCATACCTGCTTTGTCTGAAAATAAAATTATAATTCAACTTTAGTTCGGTCCCCTGAGCAACCGGAAAACCGCTGCGCAAGGGTAGAACATATTCCCACACAATACCCCCTCCCGGCTCAAGTTCGATGGTATACCCAATCTGACCGGCACACAGAAGAAAATTGCCATTTTCTAAAAGTTGAATACTCGATACACTGCCGGATTGGAACTTATCGGGTTGCGGATGGGTGAGTGTCCTTTCGTAACCGGCCGGTAACCATTGGTCAGCATCCATCCGGTAGGATCCGGTGACGGAATCAAAAGCCGGCCTGATCACATGTCCGGCAGAATAGTCAGTCGCGAAATGATTATTGAACACCGCAATATCACCTCGCCTGATATCGGCGGCTGCGTTCATTCCCAACCAATGGGCATCATGCTGGCCAAAGAGCCTCTGGTCCTGAGCAGAACCCTGTCGATAGGTTTGTGGATTCCCCCAGCGGTAAATAAGATCTCCCCCTCTTCCCGATCGACCCCCCTGATGGGATGCTGCTTCCTCCCTGGTCGTTGAATGATCTATGATCCAGATCTCGTTAAATCCCAGCACGCTCAACATGATCTGGTCCAATTCAGGATTGTAATCGACCGAATTTATGTGCAGCCAATCCGGGAAACCATTTCTGCTGTCAAAATTCAGATCGATCAGTTCCGGATGGTCTGCCACAGCCCCAAAATTGGGTTTGGCAGGATCATAATCCTGAATGACATGATCCCAGGCATGCCATGCCCAGAAAATAGAGTCACCATGTTCCGGTGACACCTCAAACACATAGTCCGGAAAAAGCCTTTGCTCCAGTAATTTTGACGGATCCCTTCCGTACTCAATGGCTTCTTCCCTGGTCTTCAACTCCCAGGAGACCAGTAGAATATGGCCATTAGGCATTGGCTCGATGTCATGATGAATTCTTTTTATTGAATCATTTTGATGAAACTGCCACAGCACTTCCCCCTCCCAGGAAACCAGTTCCACCAATTCTCCTCCTCCGGAGAACCAGATCGGATCATTGATGGATTGAAAATTCCTCTTGGCACGGATGAGGTTGCCACTTTCAAGTAAATAAGCCACATTCCCCGGACGCCATTGATCGTCATCTAACCATTGGTGGACAATCCGGCCACATTGGTCTATCAGGAAAGTTTTTGATTGGTTATTTGGATACAGCAGATCATATCCTTTGGATCTGGCGGGAAAATCGGCAGCAAGTACTCCTACCGTATTTTGTTGAGCTTGTCCTGCTCCCGGAATAAGCTGAAGGATGCATAAAAAAATGAACAGCCGCTGGTTGAAACCAACGGCTGTCCGGTATTTTACATTTTGCAATCTGAACTGCAAAAGGTGACTTCTAGAGATGTAGATCAGGTAGCGCTGCACCATCCTGACGAGTCAGCTTGGTCGTTCCACCTTCACCATAATCATTAGTCCACTCAATGGTCATACTGGCACCATCTACCGTCAATGAGTGATAAGTATAGACCTCACCCCATCGCGAAGCACCAGTAACTGAGACCCTGTTACAAACATCTACAAGGCGAAGGTTGCCACCTGGTAAAGTAGGTAGAGGATCGGTTCCATAACATGAATAATAAGCTCCAAGCGAAAAGTCATCAATGTCGTACCCAGTATTTGTCAACGTGAGAGTCACTTCTCCCGTAATGGTCTCACCACCGCACCAGGTTGCTAAAGTTTCATAGTCATAAGTACCGCCTATTGTAGTCGGACAAGTTGCATTCAACGTATAGTCAAAATGTCCGGCAAAAGCAGAACCGTTAACAGCGGATGAACTGTTGGCAAAGCCAAACTGATCACCGTCATTGGTCACGATGAAACCCTGAACCTTAAACTGGTCACCTGCCATCACACTTTCGGCTGTAGTACCTACGGCAGAGATCATTTCAGTCGCGCTAATGGTAATATTTGACAATCCAACAAAACCCCGGTCGGTCGTACCGAAATCGCTCGGTCCGAAAGTCTTGAATACGATCGGTCCGGCAGAATCGTCTCCATTGTCAGGATTCCTATCTACAAAAGTAAGCTCCAGCCGGTATTCTGCAACGGTTTTACCCATATCGATATCCACAAATTCTACGGAATAGGTATAGGAAGAACCGGCAACATCGAATAAGTTGATCGATCGGTCGGTTTCATTCAATAGTTTTACATAAGCTCCTTTACCGGCAGTATCAAAGGTCACCACAGGACCCAACTCTTCGTCTGCACAAGAGAAGAGCATCACTGCACTAAGTAA
>JAGQWZ010000295.1 GCA_020436835.1 Saprospiraceae bacterium
AGGCCCGACAGTTCTGTATAAATTCGGCACCGGTCGCTGTAAAGCTGATTACCGGTGCGGCTGAAACGATGCCGTCAAAATCCCCGGGATATTTTTGAGCTTCATGCATTGCCTGCCCACCACCACGGGAGCACCCGGTAAAGTAGCTGTATAAAGGTGCGCTACAATAGTATTCTTTAATAATATATTTGGCCACTTCCGCCGTGCGATGTACTGCCAGATACCCATAGTTTATTTGTCTTTCCATATTATTATAAGCCCATTCAGCCTTGATGCCGGCTCCCTTATGTCCGGTATCAGTACCCACTGTAGCATATCCCTCATGTACTTTATGTCGTGCCGAATTCTGAACGCTGCCGACAAAACCTCCACCACCGCCCATGACAAAGCGTTGATTCCACGCTTCGGGTAATAATAATTCAAAATTTATCTCTTTACTGATCGTTCCTGTCACTTTACAATACGCCGTACTTTCCGTGACTGCCTCTGCCTTCAAATTCCAAACATCAGGAATCATCAGGTTCACTATTTCCTGACAAGTCTTGCAAGCACCATTTTCCCTATTTTGGGCCATAACTACTTGGTTCGTAACTAGTATAAAAACGGATAAAAATAAGGTCAGCGTTCTCATGGTAAACCGGTAAAGATTTATTCCAGAAGGTAAGGAATAATCGCATAAGGCAAAAAAGAAAACTGCGCGTAAATGTAATCAGACATCAAATCTCAATGATCGTAGCCGCCATTGAAAGCAATCGAAAAGAATAATCTTCTGTGAAAAAAAATACTTTTTTGAAGAAAAAAGAAGGTGTATGTCCGCTGCATAATTGCCGACCCAGGTCAATAGGATGTAAATATCAACCGCTGTTTAGTATCTTAGTAGAAAGGCAAAATGAATTAAGCATGCCGCATAAAAGGTATATTTTTCTTCTCCTTATGATGAGCATCGGAGCCATCGGTACGGCCCAGGAAGATTATCCGGTGGAAATCCTGAAAAACAGGCAATTGCAATTGAAAGTATATCCCCCGGATATAGAGCATGGATTTTACCGGGCAGCTCGCTTCGATTGGGCAGGCGTGGTCGGAAGTGTGAAATTCAACAATCATGAATTCATCGGACATTGGCTGGATGCACATGATCCGCTGAACCACGAATCAGTCACCGGTCCGGTTGAAGCGTTTTCACCGATTGGATACGAAGACTGTAGTCCCGGCGAAACCTTTCTCATCATAGGAGTAGGATGGTTAGAAAAACCGGACGAAAGACCGTATCACTTTGCTACTCCTTATAAAATAGCCGATAACGGAACCTGGTCGGTGGAGAAGAAAAAACGTGAAATCCGTTTTGTGCAGAAACTCCAGGATCACTCGGGTATTAGTTACCAATACACTAAGATTATCAAGCTACTCGAAAACGAGCCCGGTTTTGTCCTCGAACATGAACTTTTGAATACCGGAGCAAAGGAACTGGATGGTACGGTATATAATCATAATTTTTTCATCATCGATGACGAACCCACGGGACCTAATATCGAAACTAATTTTCCCTATCCCATCCTCGCAGAGGGCAGAGGTTTCGGTGACATGATATCAGCTAGAGATTCATCGCTGCATTTTACCCGTCCCCTCCAAAAAGGAGAATCGGTCTATACATCCAACATCGAAGGCTATGAGGATATCGCCGAGGATTATAAAATCAATATGGAAAACCTTAAAACCGGGGCAGGGATTAATATACATGCGGACAGGCCTCTTGATAAACTGGCTTATTGGGCATGTCATAGCACTGCCTGTCCGGAACCGTTTATTGCCATCTCAGTAGCACCGGGAGAAACATTTACCTGGTCAATCACCTACGAGTTCTATGCGAAATAGTAAAGAAATGCACGGTAATGGGATCTGATGGGATGAACGTCGAAACTACTTGTCTATAATCAGTATGATCTGTACATTAGATAAAGAATATTGACCATATGACTTCAAAACGCCAACTAGCGGCCATCATGTTCACTGACATCGCGGGTTTCTCTGCAATGATGCATGATAATGAGGGGTATGCCAAAACAATCCTGGCCAGGCAAAGGCAAACTTTGGAGTCCACGCATCGTGATTTCGGTGGTAAAATCTTACAGTATATCGGTGACGGGACGTTAAGCATTTTCAGGAGCGCAGTTGAAGCGGTGGAATGTGCGGTAAATATGCAGGTGGAACTGCGTAAAGCCCCGTATGTACCTTTGAGAATAGGTATTCACACCGGTGACATCACTTATGATGAGACCGGAGCCTTCGGGGATGGTGTCAATATCACCTCAAGAGTGGAGGAGCTATGTGTACCCGGTGGAGTTTTTATCACTGAAAAAGTATATGATGATATCAGAAATCACGCCTGGCTATCTGCAATGCCTCTGGGGCCATATGACCTGCACAATATAGAGACCAGGATTCATGTTTATGCGGTTACCTCAAAAGGGCTTCCTGTTCCTGATAGAAATAGGCTGAATGTGTCACCGGAAAGAGATGTAGACTATCCCGCTGCAGGTCTAAAAAATAAATTCACGGCTGCCATCCTCGCTTTATTTCTGGGCATGTTCGGAGCCCATCGTTTTTATCTTGGGCAACGTAAGAAAGGTATTTTGTACCTGGTTGCTTTTGGTGTAGCCATGGCCGCTGCCATTGAAGAAAATGCCCCTATTATCGCTATTCTGGCCATCATCGCCTTTGTCGATTCGGTGCTTCTATTTGTGATGCCAAAAGCTGAGTTTGATCAGAAATATAACCAAATGGCACCAGGTGCGA
The DNA here is from genome assembly GCA_020436835.1 of Saprospiraceae bacterium. GTDB lineage: Bacteria > Bacteroidota > Bacteroidia > Chitinophagales > Saprospiraceae > JABDMH01. The sequence continues at coordinate 2,794 of JAGQWZ010000295.1, forward strand.
CCAGACAGAGGAAGCGAACTCAACCAATTAAGGAAAGGACCCCCAAAGAAAATCGGAGTGCCGTCAGTGAGGTTTTTCGCAAAG
>JAGQWZ010000296.1 GCA_020436835.1 Saprospiraceae bacterium
AAATTTTCAATGAATATTCCCCGGACCTGGAGGCTTCATCCGAACGACGGTCTGCATTATCTATAAAGATACCCGGATGGTTGGTGACTAATTTATTATTTTGAATTTTCTCTGCATCGCATTTTATTTCAATTTCGTCATACTGGGAGGTAATAAAATATCGCTTATAAATAACCAGCGAAGAAACACTCAGCAGAAACAAGGAATAAAAAACAATAAGTCGATTTTTAATAAAGGGACCATATGAAGGCAATTTAATTAATGCACTTATTGATAAAAAAAGCAAGGGAAAAATGGGAATAAAATACCGGCCCTGGATCGTTTTAATAAAGTCACCTCCAACACATTCCCAACTAAGTAATTGAGAAAGCAAGAGTGCCGCGGTTGTGAAAATGGCTGCGCCGAACAAAATGATCCGGTCGATTAAAGTAAAATCGAATTTTGTTGGCGGTTGGAAAATCGTGATCAAAAATAAATACATATAAGTCAAATGAATAAGCCATTCCGGCATTTTAGCATCAAGCCAACCAAACGTGCCAATATAACCGGGATAATACATTGAAAATGCATGATACAGGGATCTAAAGAAAACTTCAACCACATAAACTCCATGTCCAAGGATATAATTCAGTTGTTCATGCATATTCGCACACCGGGGTAAATCCAGAAAATCGCGAAAAGCGAGATTATACTGATCATATGGAAGATAAATCTGACTAATGGCTCCGGCCCAGAGAAAAGATGTTGTTAGACCCAGAAATAAAAGTCCGGCAAATGACAGCCAAAACTTCCAACTCCGATCAAAACGTCCTGAAGGAATTAGTAAGAAAAGAAAAACCAGGGCAATATAAACTACTTTTGCCGACGCCAGTAGAAAAACAAAGAGCACCATCTTCAAAAACTCCTGCCTTCCGAGTGCCTTAGTTTTTGCCCGCTGATTGAGGATGAAGCCAACGAATAAAAAAGCGACCAAATTCGTCATGACATCCGCACTGACTCCCATACTCATATACACCGTCATGGGCAGGAGTGCAAGCATCGTAAATAACCATTTAAATGCTACCAGTGACCTGATTAAAAAGCCGATGCAGACTACCCAAACGGCCAATGTGAAGATTCTGGTGCCGTAAAAAATAAGCAACGGCGGCGCATTAAGTTGTTTTAAAATAAAAATTGGCAGAATCTGAGGTAAATAAGAAACCGGATTATAAAGGGCTGTATTTGGAAAATCTATGAAGGTTGTGTTATCTGGCTCCAGGGGTATGGACATTTGTTTGCTGATGGCAGAAAAAGTGGTCTTTCGATTCATCTGCCAGCGTAACTCCAGGAATGGATCAGCTACTTTAATCAGGCTCCGTGGCACTTCTCCTCCGAGGCGAAATTGATATTGTTCCGCTTTAAATCCACCATCCACAATCTGGTAGGCCCGGTAAAAATGATTCACTTCATCCGGAACCTGGAATGGAGGGGTTAAAACTAACATTAGCGACCCAAATATAGCACCGGTCAGGATAAAAAATCTATGTGGTTTGATCTTCCACCACTGCATACCCTTGGCATTTATTATCAATTCTTCTTCCCCAAGATAGATAATTAGGCCTTTTTGATGAGACGTGGCATTTCCACTGATATGTTTTCAAACAGTCGCCAATCCACTGGGTGGTTACGATATTTGTGCTTTCTTTGCAGCTTATTTGAAAACACGATATCGGAATTTATCCTGCTATGGCTCATCCTTGTAAAGCAAAAATCACTTTAGACGGAAACCAGATCGAACTGGAGATTACCGATCAAACTATTCTGGAAACGCTGCTTGATGCCGGCTACGATCCTCCCTACTCCTGCACCAGTGGAGTATGTACTACCTGTATGGCCAAATTGCTAAAGGGAAAAGTGGAAATGGAAGTTAACTACGGACTGGCCGAAGATGATGTTGAGGAGGGTTATATTCTGACATGTCAATCGCACCCTACGACGGATGAAATAGAGGTAGATTATGACTACTAGCGAAAAATTCATCCCATCACCAATGCACTAAACTAACCGTCCTATTCAAGTTTGATAAATCTGAAATTGAAAACCTCAAGCCCTGACTGCAACTGCAGGATGTAAAGACCGGATGATAATCCCTCAATAGGTATCCCCTGGTCAAGATCAGTCAACCTGAAACTTCCCACTGTTTTCCCGGTGGATTCAAGCAATAGGATCGGATCCCTAGGAACTACATTACCCTTGATATCTATATTCAAAAAGTCTCGCGCCGGATTCGGATAAATGTCAAATGATTTACTCAGGCTCCGGTGTCCTGTCTGCATTTGTTGCAGTTTAGCCGACACGGACCAGGCACTTTCCCCATTAGAATTCCGCTGCCTGACTCTGAACCAGAGCGGTGTACCGGCGGTGACAGCGCTCACATCAAAATGATCTGAATCGACACCAGATTGTTCCTCAACGATATTTACAAACAAAGAATCCGTTGCGATCTGGATTGTAGCTGCCAAATTGGAAATATCGTTCTTCCAGCTTAGTTCCGAGCCATCCCAGGGGTCCAGGCTGGGGCGTGGATCAGTAAGGATAGGGGGAGCAGGAACATCAAAAGTCGCCCGCTGTTTCGGGATCAAAGCTCTCAACTCATGCAGCGCAGCCCAACCTGGAGCCTGGGGAATGAAAACCCGCACATAGCGTACACCGACAAGATCCCTATTATCCTCAGGTTTGAAGGTAAGCACTTCAAAGTTGACCCGGTCTGCGGCGTAAGTATGAACCGTCCGGTAAGGTTCCGTATTAATCCGTCGCACTTGAATCTCGTGGGTATAAAAGTGTGGATCATCAGAACCGGTTTCCACTACGATTTGTATTGCTTCCAATTCATATACGGCTTGAAGATCGACTTCTACCCATTGCGGTGGATCCGATCCGGCAATCCATGGGGTCTGGGTAGCGTTACCGTCGACCACGTTTTCGCTGACAAATTCTTCCCATTGCATGGAGGCAGAGGTTGGTTTTCCCTCGGCCACGTTGGTATTTGGTAATACTTCTGAGCAGGCATCGATTTTATAGGTCGGTGATAGCACCTTGGCAATGAATGCTCCGGCGTCGCTGCCTGACCAGGGATCATCCGGATTGCTGGCGTTAGTACGGTGTCGGTCCCAGGTCCAATAGAGAAAGCCCTGTACTCCATAATTGCAAGCGTCAGATTGCCAGTGATCGGAAAGCTGTGCTGCGAGGTATTCATCGGAGGCATTGGGAAGGAAGGTCCCATATTCACCCAAAACGACCGGTTTTTCATGATAATCAATGATCCGGTAATTCTCTGCTTCCAATTGAAAATCATGGAAACCGGCATAGGTATGAACATCGAAGAAATCCAGATCGGATCGCTCCAGTGCTGCTTTAAATGGCACTATTCGGGGGTCATTTTCCCGCAATATATTGGGATCATTAGGCGTAAAAAATCCACAACAAACCAGGGCTTCCGGATCCACCGCATTAATGGCTGAGCGAGTCGAATTTGCCCAAAAGACAAACGCATCCTGCAGCATCTGATTTTTCTCTTCTGAGGAGCCCAGATTATAGGTTTGACCATTGGCTGTTGTGACCATACCTTCACTCAGACTAAAAGGCGCAATATTATTTTCCAGAAAAAGTTCATTCCTCAGTTCATAAGCCCAGATAGTCTCCATAGGTGCACCGGAATTCTGGAGAGCTATGATAAGATCGGTGAAAAACTTCTGATAGAGTTCCACTCCTTTAGCACTCATGATCAGGCAATTGCCACCTTCAAAATCACCGGATCCGTGGCAGATTTCGTGAGCCGGGCCGCTGTATCCTCCCAAATCAGGCAACCAATTTGCCGTCAGCATGACCGAAAGTCCATAGGTTTTTGCCTGATGTAGCAGGTCGGCTATATTCTGTATATAAGCTGGTACCAGCCCATGCTGATCCGCTATACACCGATCATCCCGGCATAAGTCGATAAACACCCGCACTGCATTGAACCCTAAAGCAGCCATCCGCTGAAAATCATCATCAATGGCTACAGGATCATGGCTATCCGGCTGAAAAAGTTCAGACTCACCATAAAATCCATTGGGAGACTGTACCAATTGGATATAATTAAAGCCACGGGGCTGAAAAATCCGGTTGCTCACTGTGTAGTAGAATTCTGAAACGCCATTACTTTGTCTTATAGCTATCCGTTCATTTTGGGCATGACTGACAAAGGGTAGCAAAAAAATTATAACAACTGAATAAAGCTGTTTCATTGGTCCCAATATTTACTATTAAAATACGCAAATGAAGAAACAAATGCCTCTAAGAGAAAGAAAACCTGGCGTAACCGGTCATTTGATCAAGCTCATCAAAGCTCAATTACATTCCGGCATTTTTATGTAAGGTGCCAGTTTATGCTGTTGACCCATCTTCTTCCAGAGGGCATTGACCGCAACCTCCCATTTTAAACCTGATACACCTGGTCTGATACCGGTCACGCGGTAAAAAGCCTGCGGATAAATTATTTCCAGTTGTTCATTGACTTGTGGATTAATCGTCTGTAATTCGCGAATAGTTAATATTCTATCCGGTCTGCCTGGACCCAATTTTAAAACAATCCGGTCCCAGTATAAAATCATTTGGGCGATACCGATGAAACGCATGGAACGATCATCCTCAGCCTCGTAAAGCTTCACATTTTCATCCTTAAAGATTACTTCTTCACTTGCCTGATCATAGATATTGAAAATATGTTGGGACAACCATGCTTCTTGCCAGTTGTACCAATCCCGGATATTGTCAAAGTGAAGTTTATGGCTACTTTTTACTTCGAAGAAGCAATACTTGTCAATCGATATAGTGTAATCGCACTTGGCGCAAGAGAATTGATTGCCGGAGGGACGAAAAGGATCAATGGAATGACATTCCGGACAGACAAAGAGCGTGTGATTAATATGCTCAGCTCGTTTTTGGGAAAGTACCGGATTTAGATGCTTTCGCTGGTGAGCTACCTCATCGTGCTGCAATGCCGATACGATTCGATTATAGATGGTATCGACCGAAAGCGTTTGGATTTGGTCTGTGTCGAGGAGGATTCTGTAGCTAACTTCCACCTTGGTTCTGCGTATCTTCCGGGACCACCGGGGATTAAAGAGATTCATTCCCCGGCTTACGGCAACGATTACCGGAACCTCCACCAGTTTAATCAACTTTGCGATTGATCGATCGATTGGCAGGGTTGAACCAGCCCAGTTCCGCACTGCTTCGGGAAACAATCCCACATTCTCTCCCTGTCTCAGAACCTGAATGATGTCCCGGATCACCTGGGTATCCCGGACATTCTTCTTTTTTGGGATAGTGCCCAGGCGGGGCAGGAAAAATCCATTGACGGGATCTCGAAATGCAGCATCAGATGAAACAAAATGTGTGAACCTGGGTAAAAGGTGACCGATGATAAAGGGGTCCCAAAGTCCAACATGATTGGATAAGAGCAAATAGGGTCTCTTCAGGTTTCTTACCTCTGCCGGTATGTTTCGCTTAATACGATAATATCGTACGAACACCCAAAAAACCACAAAAACGAGTAGCCTGACATAACCTTTGGTTGGATAGCGAATACCCTTTTCCTTCATGGTATAATGTTAAGAAAAATGATAGTCTTCTTTTAGAGACGATCACTGCATCTTAAAAACTGAACTTCAACCGCAAGAATGCAGCGGTAACCGGACTGGTATATCGGTCATTTTCCTCATTAAAGACGAGCTGTCCCACCAAATCGAGATCCCAACTTTGGGCCACGGAAACGGTAATATTAGGACTCAGGAAAAGAGGGTGACTGGATAACGGACTGTAAATGATCGCCAGTGAAGAATTGATCAATGGAGTCACCGGATAGGAAAAACTGGTTATGATCGCATGACGGAATGGGTATAAATTCTTTGCGGATAGCTCAAAAGAAAATAGATCAGACAGACTGCCTTTGGTGCGGCCATTACTATTATAGAGATAACCGGCACTCAGATAGAAGCCATTTGAAAAAGAATAGTCAATGGCCGACATCAACGCGAAACTATTTTTTTCCGCATCATCTTTGCCAAAAAAATAAGTCCATTCTCCCTTGAATCCGGCTGTCTTGAGATTTCCTGCCCATCCCCCTCCGATCACCCAATTATTTTGAGAGAATCCGGACAAAACCTGTAAGTCATATTGGGACACGTTCCACTTGTACATGGCGGCAACGACACGCTCATCCCAGGTGTCTCCGGCGCTGGCGGCAATTTCAATGCTGGATGCAAAATCTAAATAATATTTTAGCCGCACGGCATCTGATCCGGGTCGTTCTTCGTAATCAAAATCAGTGAAACTAAAGGCATTGAATAAATCATTGGGATTCCACACGGTGCTAATACCCCAATTAATACGCTGCCGTCCCAAACGGGCTTCAAAAGTTCCTTTGGTGTACTGCATATAAGCCCGGTCGATGGTACTGTTGACCAACCAATCCTGCTTATTGATCAGGTGAGCAGACAAATCGAAATAATCATTATTACTCATCTCAATTTGATCGGCAAAACTCGGGTTGAGTTTGATCAGATCCCCATAGAAAATGCGGTTTCGAAAATCGACTGCCAATTGAAAATGCTCTGAAGGTTCATACCGGATATTTACGCGGTTATGTACCAGGTTGTCCAGAAGGTACGTATTAAAACCATCTATCTTAAAGATAGTCTGAAGATGCTTGACATATCCATGTACGTCCCAGGGAGATTCCTTTTCTTCCTGAGCTCCCAGACCATTGATTGTGATCAAAACCAGTAGTATAGAGGTTACTGTTCTCATTTTGTCACATCACTTAATACCCTGCCATCTTCGATAGTGATCACTCGCCGTGCACGGTCAATTACACGCTGGTCATGGGTAGAAAAAACAAACGTCATTTCTTCTTCCCGGTTGAGCCGGGCCATAATGTCAAGCAGGTTTGCTGTGGACGCGGAATCGAGGTTCGCGGTTGGCTCATCAGCGAGGACAAATGCCGGTTTGGGTGCCAGAGCCCGGGCAACGGCAACCCTTTGTTGCTGTCCTCCGGAAAGCTCTGCCGGGCGATTATTCAGTCGATCACCTAATCCCACGGCTTCCATCAGTTCAGTGGTCCTTTGGTCTCTCTTTTCTTTTGTCACCTTTTGCAACAACATGACGAACTCTACATTTTCCTTGGCTGTTAGCACCGGTATCAAGTTGTAACTTTGAAATACAAATCCAATGTGTGTTTTTCTGAAATCAATGAGTTGATTGTCACTAAGCTTGGAAAGGTCAGTTTCATCAACCAATACCTGGCCTTCGGTAGGTCGGTCGAGTCCGCCAATGATATTCAGCAATGTTGTTTTTCCCGATCCCGAGGGACCAACGATTGCAGTGAATTCACCCTGTTCAATCTGGATAGTAACTCCTCTTAGCGCTTTCACCGGAACCTTGGTTTCGTGATAGGTTTTATGCACATCACGTACGTCAACAACGATTTTTTTTGTAGTCATCTCTTATATTTTTCGAAGTGCTTCAACTGGTTTTAGTCTTATGGCCTTTAGGGCTGGATAGATAGATGCCAGGATAGCGGTAATTATGACCGCGACCACTATGGTGAAAAAAGTCTCACTTGTCAACGTGGGTCGAATGATATCAGACATACCAAACTCCTCCAACGCCTTGCTCCAATTGGACAAATCAATGCCGACCCGGTTCAGGTATACGGTGGTAATGTATCCCAGAAGCATTCCAATAGGAGCACCTATCAGCGCAATAAAAATGGTTTCCAGAACCACCATAAAAAAGACCCGCATTTTATTCATGCCCACTGCCATCAGCATGCCGAGCTCTTTGATCCGCTCTAATACTGCCATGAGCATGGTATTGATGATTCCAAAAATGAGGGCGAGCATAAAAATCACTGTCATAATGATCATATTGATCCGGATCTGGGAATTGAAAAGCTCCAGGTCCGGAGAGATCTGTTTGTACGTCTCCACCTTCCAGGGAGAAAACTTCTTTGACAGATCGGATGCGATCGTATCGGTTTCGGCAAAATTATTGACAAGCATGGCGATTTCATGCGATCCGGTGGGAGGTACTTCCGTTAGTCTTCGCATATCACTGATTTGGGTATACACATAAAGCTCATCACTGGTACGATTGGATGTTTTGTAGATGCCTGAGATCCGGAAGGCACCGGTAGAGATATCACCATGAATATTTTGGAAAGTCAACACTACTTTAGACCGTACTCCCACCTTTAATTTTTCCGCCATCCTTTCACTGATCAGAATTTGATTTCGCTTCTCCGGATCAAACGACGTTCCTTCAATGATCTTATCGGAAATGCGGGTAACGCGGATCTCCTGCTCCATATCCACACCCTTCACCATCACTCCCTGAACCGCAGCGCTCGACGATAACATTCCATTGACCAGCAGACGCGAGGTTACGGCCTTTATATCCGGATCTGCTTCCAACTCTTCCACCATTTTTGAGGCCTCCGGCATAAATAACCTTACTTCAAAATCAGTTTTAAACAATGAATCGTGAATCTGAATATGGGAAGTCTCATTTTCAATGATATTGGACACGTAGTTATCGACCTGTCCTCTGAAAAAGCCTAGCAGAAAAATGAGCGCCCAGATACCGATCACCACCGAACCGATTACCACCATGCTGCGGGTCCGGCTTCGCCAGATATTTCTCCAGGCTATTTTTGGTAACATCATCATATTGAGTGTTTTTAGATCAAGCCCGCATGGCTTCGACCGGTTTCAGATTTTTTATTTTGAACATGGGATAAATAGACAGGATGGTGATCATAAAAAACACAACCAATGCCTGACTGATAAAAATGTGGGGTGCAATACTGGCTGGAAGGACCGGTTCCACACCAAATTTTTCATATGCGCTGGCCATATCACCCGTCATAATGATCGGGTTTTTATAAAAGTGATAAACGATGGGAAAGGAAAACAGAACACCGGCAAGCGTACCGATCAATCCGAGAAATATCGTCTCAAGCCATAGCATGAGATTTAACTGACTGGTATGCATGCCAATCGCTTTCAAAATCCCCAGTTCATACTCTCTTTCTTTCAGCATCATCAGGATGGTGCCGAATATTCCAAAACCAATGATTAGGTATAATACAAGCAGGATCACCTGAGCTCCGGCAGTATCGACCTCTCTTGCCTGCATCAGATCAGGCATCATTTCTTCATAGTCCATGGCCTCGTAGTCAGGTCCAAGCTTAGCCCTTATATCCGAGACGATTTTCTTGACCTCCTCCCTTTTTTCCGTATCCACCACCAGGGTCGTTACCAAACCTTCCGTACCGTAGAACCATTTTGCCTTTTCAAGCTCGATGTAGATCATCTGTTTGTTTAATTCAGGCGATCCGAAGTGTACTAATCCTCTGACCGGAAATTTGCCAGCGGCATTGATTCCATGGTAGCCCTGACTAATTAAAATCAGGGTATCTCCGACTTCCATCTTCAGATATTTGGCAAGACCTTCGGCCACCAGGGCTCCCTCGTCATTAACCTGCAAATACTGCCCTTCCGCCACTCTTGACTGGGTTTTGGTCAATTCATTTTCTTTGTAAGGGTCAATCCCGATCACCAGGGCACCCTTCGTATAGGAACCAGAGGAAGCCAGGGCAAAGCTCTCGATTCTGGGTACCAGTTGACTCACGTCTTCCGCTCCTTCAAGTTTGGCCATAACCGGTTCCGCATCAAAGGCATTGTCAATCGATTTATCATCCCAGTATCCTTCTTTATGAATCTGTGCATAGCCAAAATGATAGTGCACGATGCTGTCGACCATGTGATCCCAGGTACCCACCTGGATGGACATGATAGCAACGGCAAAAAAGACGGCGAATAGAATCGAGGCAGCCGTAATCAGCGTCCTCCGCTTATTACGCCAGATGTTTCGAAGAGCAAGTTTGATAATTTGTTTCATGCGGGGTGGTGATTTAGCGTACTCGTTTCATATTCTGAATAGAGAAAAATGACTCATCAATCGGAGCATCGAAGGTGAGCTCAAGTTGTTCAACCACTGTTTTTTTACCTTCTTCATCAGCTGGGATCATTTCCAGACGGGTAGGTAATAGCCGGCCCCCGATCATTCTGACGTCTTTTCCTACCATGGTATTGACCAAATATCCTTCCTCGTCATAAAATTCAGTCTTCAATTGCAGTAGCTCCTCCTTGCTGATCCAGCTAATCACCTTGCCCCATACCACAGGTGCCTCCGGCTTTGGCGTCAGTTCAATCTTGTAGCACATCCGGCCATCTATCTCCTCTTCGCCCAAAAGTTTATGGGTATAGTCAACCACAATCGAGGATTCTCTAACCAGGTCGTCATTCGTGAAGTCTGATCCCATCCAGGATTGCATCATCATGGATGGCGGTAACTTTATCGCCCGGTCAATAGTGGGTTGCCAGTTCCAAATTTCCTGATCTCTTTTCAGAAATGCCGTTCCTTTATCACGTGCAGGTGCGGTGATCAACATCAGGCTATAATCACTGCCCTTACTCCAGGATTTTATGGTGATCTCTCTGCTCCAGTTTGGCCGGACAATGGTCATTTTCATTTCTCCCTTGCTGGAATTGATGCCCCGGGCTTTTTCATCCGCCTTTTTCACAATCTCCAAAGCAGACTGACCGTAGGAAAAGACATGGACCAATAGGAAAGCAATTGAAAATAAAGTTTTCATAAATATTATTTTAGTCTTGTCTAAATATTTTATTAAGTATAATTCTATTTTCCAATTTCACGTGTTTTAGCTTTGAGAAATTCTTTCATCTCCTCTAATGGATACTTATCTTTAAAATGGAGATAGTGTAACAGTATACCATCCAGCAATGCACTGAGGTACATTGCTTCCATCAGGGGCTTCTTTGCGCCTAGCCGACGCACCAGATCGGTGAGGTGTTCGAGATTTTTAAACTCCTGTTTCCGCAAAAGTGGTTCGAACTTCATCAGAATATCTTCCTGAAACGAAAGTGAAGTCAACATCTTCCAGTACACAGGATTTTGTTGCACCAAAATAAAGATGTGATCAATCGATTGATCGACGGCTACCCAGGGATCCAATTCCTGATCCTTTATGGTGGTCATAATCTCTTCACCAGTTTCCATCGCTTCTTCGATAATACCGCCCACCAAATCCTCTTTACTGGAGAAGTAGTTATAGATCAAACCTTTCGATACCCCGGCTTTCTTGGCGATCTGGCTGATCGTAGTGTTGTGAAAGCCCTGATGGGCAAAGAGCTCCAGAGATGCTTTCAAAATCTGCTGCCGGCTTCGCTGCCTGATTTCTTCCACCTGTTCTTTCGTGCGTGGGCTCATTATTTTTTTATTGACCAAACGGTCAGTCAAAAATAAAGCACTCTACTTAAATTAGCAATAGGTAGCGGGCAATATTTCGATCAATGGCTTTAAAAATCCGTCGAAACCGGATCTTCTTTACCGGTTCTCCCTGAAGTCAGGCTGATGATAGGCGAGTGGTGACAAAGGGTATTCAGTCTGTTGATCCCCGTCATTTCCAAATGCCTGTTTCCGGATTAAATTATTGAGTCTTAATCTCATACAATATCAATAGCTATGAAGTATAGTTTTATCAATTTGATCATTTTGATCTTTGCACTGGGGTATTCAGGCCTAGCCCAGGTTCCCGCAATCGAGGCAGAAGGAAGTATCCACCTGGTTCCGATAAAACTCTTTAACGAAGGAGCGGAAGCGGGTATGATACTATTTCATGGATCTCAAGGTGTCTTCCGGGGGTACAATGGATATAAATGGGTAAGCCTTTCCATCAATGCCCATACGGATTTAAACAATTGTCCAAATCCAGCCGGAGATACGGAAGTGCCCAGGCCACGTTGCCTTACCAGCATGAGTGTTTCCTTAGGTGAAGGAGGTAGTACAGTGATTTTTGCCGAAGAATATGATTTGGGAACTACCGACAATTGCGGAGATTATGACATCTCATTTTCCCCCACAGAGTTGATGCCCACCATGACCTTAACTTGTGACGACAGGGGTACCAAACCAATTACATTGTACATTACCGATACGGCGGGCAATTCCAATCT
>JAGQWZ010000297.1 GCA_020436835.1 Saprospiraceae bacterium
GGACCAAAACCTCCCTATGATCATTTGAACTTCGATGAGAAATACAGCTACTTAAAGACTCCTCGCTGGAAAGGACACGCCATGGAAGTCGGACCACTTGCCAGGATGTTGGTCGGCTATGCCCGGGGCAGAGAAGATTTTAAGGAGGTAGTCGACGCCGCCTTAAGCAAATTGAATGTACCTGCCACCGCTTTGTTCTCCACTCTTGGACGCACCGCTGCCCGGGGATTGGAAACTCAACTGATCAATCAGTGGGCACTGGAATTTTATGAGCAACTACTTGAAAACATCAGAAATGGTGATACGAGAATGGCTGATACCTCCAAATTCGATCCCAAACATTGGCCCGAACAAGCACAGGGTGTAGGACATATGGAAGCTCCCAGAGGAGCCCTGGCTCACTGGATCGTAATTGAGAACCAGAAAATAAAAAACTATCAAATGGTAGTTCCCTCGACGTGGAACGCATCACCACGGGATCAGCAGGGTAATATGTCCGCTTACGAATCCGCCTTGATCGACACTCCGGTTGCCAATGAAGAGCAGCCATTGGAGATATTGAGGACCATACATTCATTCGATCCTTGTATGGCTTGTGCTGTTCATCTCTACGATGAAGAAGGCAAGCATATCAGTCAGGCAAAAGTACTTTGATCGAGCAATTTTTTATTAATTGAAAAACCACCGAATATGACAACAGTACAGCTCCGCAGAATTTATGTCTGGGAATTAGCAGTCAGGGTTTTTCACTGGCTAAATGCGCTGTGCATTTTCGTACTTTGTATTACCGGTTATTTAATCTCTAATCCTCCAGTTTTTTTATCCACTGAAGAAGCGTCCGGTAGTTTCTGGTTTGGTACGGTTCGCTATATTCATTTTATCACAGCATATATTTTCGTTTTTGCATTGGCCATGCGGCTATATTGGGCTTTTGCCGGAAATAAATATGCCAATTGGCGGAATTTCATTCCATATACCCGGAAGTACTGGAAGAATATTTTCTACGTGCTAAAGCACGATATTTTATTAATGAAAAGTAAGGAAGAACTTTCTATTGGCCACAATGCACTTGCCGGATTTAGCTATTTTATTTTTTTTATCCTCACCCTGGTTATGATATTCACCGGTTTTGGTCTTTATGCCAGTCACGGCACCTGGTTTTTCCCTAAACTTTTCGCGTGGGTACCGGCGATATTCGGCGGAGATTACCTGATGCGGGAAATACATCATGTCACGATGTGGCTATTTATTGTCTTTATTATAGTTCATATTTACCTGGTATTTTTCCATGATCATTTTGAGGGAAGGGGGGAAAGCTCGGCCATGATCAGTGGCTATAAATTTATTGAAGAAGAAATCTACGAAGCAGAAAAATTGGAAACGGAGAAATAATAATTACACCCTAATCATGGAAAAAGGCCCTCAAATAAATGCTTTAAAAAAGCCCGTCCTCATTCTTGGTATTGGCAATTACCTGATGGGAGATGAAGGCGTTGGGGTACATCTGGCCAGGCATCTTGAAAAAGAATTAACCGAACAGTCAAACCTTGATGTTTTAGATGGCGGCACCGGTGGTTTTCACCTTATGCCCTGGTTTGAAGCCTACCCGAATGTAATATTAGTTGATGCAACCCTGGACGACCAGGAGGTAGGAAAAATCACTTTGATTAAACCAAAATTTTCCCGTGATTTTCCCCGGGCAATGAGTACGCACGATATCGGATTAAAGGATGTCATCGAAGGCATGCAGTTATTGGGCACGATGCCCGATATTAATTTATTTACCGTCTCGATCGAGACAATACAACCCATGCAAGTAGATCTTTCCCCAAAGATCAAAAAATCGATTCCCGAATTAATCCGGAGGATAAAATGGTTATCCGAAAGCATAATTAATCCGGTACCAGTAGCTTAAAAAGGCATCAACTTCTTTTAATTCGATTTTAGCCATTTCACCTCTACGAATTTGACTCAAATGAGCGTAAATGACCGACTCATCAGGGGCTACATTTACTAAAGTCCGTTTCCGAAGAAATCAGAGCTGATTATGCTCCTTGTTCCATGGTGATAACTCTCGTCCCAAACCCAAAGTACCGGATAATTTCCAAAACATCCTATTCAACATCCTCTACCATAAGAACCGCACTGTAGACAAGGGTAATTGGTTACCGTGACATTTCCTTAACTTAGTTGCTTTCACAAAATGTACTGATTATGAGATTCTATGCCATCGTCCTCCTGAGCTTCGTCCTTTTCGGGAGTTGCCAAACGGAACAAGCCGGCGAACAGGAGCCAAAGAGACCCAACATCCTCTTTATCATGTCAGATGATCATGCCTATCAGGCCATCAGCGCCTATAGTGATAAACTCATTCAAACTCCTAACATTGACCGGATTGCAAAAGAGGGAATGTTGTTCACAAATGCCTGTGTCACCAACTCGATATGCGCTCCTTCCCGGGCAGTAATTCTCACCGGCAAGCATAGCCATCTCAATGGAAAGATCGACAACCGCTTCCCCTTTGATACCACCAATGTAACTTTTCCCCAACTCCTGCAGGACAACGGTTATCAGACGGCCTTGTTTGGTAAACTACATTTCGGAAACAGCCCCGAAGGCTTCGATCAGTTTAGGATCCTTCCTGGCCAGGGCACTTATTACAATCCGGATTTCATCACCAAGAATGAGGGTCGAATTCATTTGGAAGGATACACGACTGACATCATCACCGACATGACCATTGACTGGCTGGAAGAAGATCGGGATACCAGTAAGCCTTTTTTCCTGGCTTACCTTCACAAGGCCCCCCACCGGGAATGGCTACCGGCTGAACGGCATTATAAAGAGTACATTCATAAAACGTTCCCTGAACCAGCAACACTGTTCGACGATTATGAAGGACGGGGTCAGGCAGCTCATCAGGCTGAGATGAACTTACTGGAGCACATGAACTGGGCTGGAGATAGTAAAATATATCCCGAAGTCATGGATGAATTGGGAATTCCTGAGACCGCCAGCTGGGATAAGGCAGCCTTCGAAAGAGAAGTGGGACGACAGACGCCCGAGCAGCGATCAGCATGGGATGCTGTGTATGGTCCCATGAATGAGGAGTTTAAGCAGAATTATCCGAAGATGAGCCGGAAAGAACTCATGAGCTGGCGATACCAGAGATATATGCAGGATTACCTAGGTTCTATTGCAGCAGTTGATGAAGGCGTAGGCAAAGTTCTGAAGTATCTGGATGAACACGACCTGACCGAAAATACCATCGTAGTGTATACCTCTGATCAGGGATTTTACCTTGGAGAACACGGATGGTTCGATAAACGGTTTATTTATGATGAATCATTTAAGACTCCCCTCTTGGTGCGTTGGCCAGGAGTGATCGAACCGGGAAGCACCAATACCCAAATGGTTCAAAACCTGGACTATGCGCAGACTTTCCTTGAGGCGGCAGAGACACCTGCTCCGCAAGATATGCAGGGCGAAAGCCTGATTCCGCTGTTTAAAGGAGACACGGCCGGATTCCGCGACGCCGTATATTACCATTATTATGAGTATCCGGCGGTACATATGGTCAAAAGACATTATGGCATAGTCACCGAAGATTACAAACTGGTCCACTTTTACGATGATATTGATGAATGGGAATTGTACGACCGGAAAAAGGACACAAACGAAATGAAAAATGTCTATAATGATCCGGCTTATGCGGAGGTAGTGAAAGACCTGACCGAGAAACTGGCAGAACTCAGAGTGAAATACAAAGACAGTGAAGAATTGGATCAGAAATACATTGAGCTCTATAAAACGGATGATTAGTACTGGCGTGTGGGTGTGTACTGAAGTGTGAGTGTGGGTGTGAGTGTGGGTGTGTACTGAAGTGTGAGTGTGTACTGGCGTGTGGGTGTGTACTAGCGTGTGGGTGTGAGTGTGGGTGTGTACTGAAGTGTGGGTGTGGGTGTGGGTGTGAATGCTGACAGCTCGAAGAAATCGTCAGTAGGGTGTGTACTGGCGTGTGGGTGTGTACTGAAGTGTGAGTGTGGGTGTGGGTGTGGGTGTGGGTGAGGACAGCTTAAAGATGTAGCCTGAAATTATGATATGAATATGAGCAAGGCAGGTTTAAACTTTTGCTATCTGATCCTTTTTTGTTGGGTAGTAGCTTGTACTTCACCGGCAGAAGAGAATCCTGAATCACGTCCCAACATCTTATTCATCATGTCGGACGATCATGCTTATCAGGCGATCAGTGCCTATAGTGACCGGTTAATTCGAACAACCAATATTGACCGGATCGCCAGTGAGGGGATTCTCTTTCTCAATGCTTGTGTCACCAATTCCATTTGTGCTCCATCTCGGGCTGTGATACTGACCGGAAAACATAGTCACATTAATGGGAAAATTGACAATCGATTTCCATTTGACACCAGCAATGTAACCTTTCCGCAGATCCTGCATGACCATGGCTATCAGACTGCCATGTTTGGAAAATTACATTTCGGAAACAATCCCAAGGGATTTGATCAATTCAAAATTTTACCCGGTCAGGGGAACTACTATAATCCCGACTTCATCACGAAGTACGATGGAGATATTCATCTCGAAGGTTATACTACCGATATAATTACCGACATGACCCTTGACTGGCTGGAACAGGAACGCGATACATCCCAACCCTTTTTCCTTGCCTATCTGCACAAGGCACCGCACCGTCGCTGGCTTCCGGCTGAACGTCACTACCGGGAATTCATTCATAAATCCTTCCCGGAACCGGAAACATTGTTTGATGACTATTCCGGGAGAGGCACCGCCGCCGCCAGTGCAGAGATGAACATTTTTACCCACATGGATTGGGCGGCTGACAGCAAAATATATCCGGATGTCATGGATGAATTAAATATTCCGGAGACATCGGAAAGAGACAAAAGAAGTTTCCTTGCCGCAGTAGCTCGTCAGACTCCCCGACAACGTGCGGCATGGGATGCCGTCTACCGGCCGATGAACGAGGAATTTAAAAAGGAATACGCTAACATGTCGCAGAAGGAGTTGATGAGCTGGCGTTATCAGCGTTACATGCAGGATTATTTAGGTTGTATCGCCGCCGTAGATGAAGGGGTGGGAAAAGTGCTTGATTATCTGGATGAAAATGACCTCACTAAAAATACAATTGTAGTGTATACTTCAGATCAGGGTTTTTATCTGGGTGAACATGGTTGGTTCGACAAACGATTTATTTACGATGAATCTTTTAAAACACCCCTTCTGGTGCGCTGGCCGGGTGTGGTCGAGCCAGGATCCATAAACTCTCAGATGGTCCAAAATCTCGACTATGCTCCTACCCTGCTCACTGCTGCCGGAATTACGCCTCCGAAAGATATGCAAGGCGAAAGTCTGATACCTTTATTTAAAGGCGATACTTCCGGATTTCGTGATGCTGTCTATTATCACTATTATGAATATCCGGCCGTACATATGGTCAAGAGGCATTATGGGATTGTAACGGAGGATTTTAAGCTGGTTCATTTCTACGATGATGTAGATGAATGGGAATTATATGACAGGAAGAAAGACGCGCTGGAAATGCATAGTGTATATAACGACCCAGCATACGAGAAGGTGGTTAAAGAGCTTACTCAAAAATTGGCCCAAATACGGCTAAAGTATAAAGACAATGAAGAACTGGACAAAAAATATATCGAGCTCTACAAAACCGATAACTAATTTATTCAGCCTTAAAATCACCCATCAATCATTGTCCATCTGATTCTACCCGAATAAGCGTTCACCTCCATAGTTGTCAGATTCAAATCTTCGGATAAACAACAATCAAAGTTTAAAATGACCTTGATCATTGGTCCTTTTTGGGCTAAAAAATAACTTGCCAAACGAAGACTTCAGGGTTATCATTTGGTAATAGCTGTGGTATAATGGTGGCGTGAATCAGCGGTTAGAAAGTACCCAAGTAAAAATATGTCATGCCAGACTTATCTTCTCGACAGGCAGCTAAATTAGCTGGATTTGGCTTGCTATTCATGTTCATTGCAGGAATCTTTGCCTCGGGACCACAAACGTCTGTTTATCTTGATCAGATCCTTGGCTCACCATCAAAATTAAGCAGATACATTATCGGTAATCTGATGATGCTTGTATTCGATACTGTCGCAGCCCTGGGACTCTATGTTTTACTAAAACCGGTTAATAAAAGTGTATCTCTACTTAGTTCCTGGTTCCGGTTACTGCACGTCGCTGTATATGGAGCCTCGACCTTCTTTCTCCTGTATGCCCTGGAAGAAATTAACCTCAGTAAATCAATTGAGGGATCACTCTCCCCCGAGCAAATAGGCCTGATAAAATCTTACTTAAAAGGCAATGAATATGGGTTCCAAATCGGTACCTTTTTCTTTGGATTTCACTTCATCGCTTTAGGATACCTGATTCTTATTTCCAGATTCATCCCACGATGGATAGGCATTTCTCTATTGATCGTCTCCACAGGGTATCTGGCAAACAGTATGTTGAGCTTCTTACATCCTGACTATGATCATTTTAAGACAACTTTTCAAATCGCTGTATTCCTACCGGCTATGGTAGCTGAATTTCTATTGTGTATCTGGCTCCTATTTAAAAATGATAAAGTACCCGAGTTATTAAATTCTCAAAATGAACTATTTCACTTAAATTATTGATCCAGGGTGCACTCAAAACTCATTAAAAATCCCAAAGAAAAGTAAGAAGTCATTGCTCAAATTAATTAATCTCATAAATCATGAAAAATCCATTGTTAATACTATTTATCCTCGGAGCAGTATTTATGACAAATGCCCAGGAATTTAAAATCATTACAGTTGTAGAATCCATAGTCCCCATGGGTCTGGGCCGTTCCCGGATTATTGAGAACCAGAACATCACGGATTTCAACAATTTTACCACCGAGAGAACGGATGGGACCACGTCCAGTCAGTCAAAAATCAGCCGGAAAAGTGCAAAAATTGACAAGCTCTCAGAAACAAAGCTTCTAAATTTCTATAGTGGCGTTGGAATCAATTTCCAGAATATTGCTTCTAATGATGCGATTATTTCCTCCAAAATAAATGCCATGGTCAAAGAGGGATGGACCCTCACCTTTGTGACCAGTGGTGTGGAAAGCGTAGCCGGACAGGCTGATGCAAATGGTATTTTTATCACCCGGTTATTTTTTTCCAGGAGTTGATTGACAGGATACTTCAGACGAATCGAAACTAATATAAGTGTACTAATATCTATGTACATTTGTTTAATTAAACGGG
This sequence comes from Saprospiraceae bacterium, assembly GCA_020436835.1. GTDB lineage: Bacteria > Bacteroidota > Bacteroidia > Chitinophagales > Saprospiraceae > JABDMH01. The sequence goes on from JAGQWZ010000297.1 coordinate 7,287, forward strand.
TTAAATGTGACGAACAGAATCAATGAAAAGACTACGGTAGTGAACATCAGTAAGGCAGCCCTGCAGCAGCAAGGCTACTCAGACCTTACTCACTGGTTGGAAAATCCGGATCACATTTATGTTGGGAGGGCGGTGAGATATGTGACTGGCGCAAAAAAATCGAAATGGGCCAATCCTTTTTCCAAAAAAAAGTACGGTCATCAGCGATGTGTAGAAATGTACGAAGAATATATCCGTAATCAGCCGGAATTGCTTGCCGATATTAGCGAATTAAAAAACAAGGTCCTGGGCTGTTGGTGCAAGCCAGGACCCTGTCACGGGGATATTCTAGCCCGGTTAGCCGATGCTGCTAATGACAAATAATGCTGTCTTCAGCACTTTCAAAAACAATAAAGCAAAAAGTGACAGCTTACATACCGTCACTTTTTATACTCCAAAAAATCAAGTCATATGATTTTAAAATCCCGGATGTTCGCTTTCGGGTATTTCTTTTTTTATTCTCCCATTTTCAAATGGGACTATTGAATCCAACTGAATGAGGTAGTCAAAAGCATAGTTGCCCTTTCCCTCAAACAATTCCAGGACTTCCACCGATGTTCTGGTTTTATTTACAACGGCTATGCCTTTAGATTTCCCTGATTTAGGCGTCAATATCACTGTTACCTGATCGGGATTAAAATTTCGCTTCGTCCAACTTTCAGGGAATTCAATCGTACTACGGCCGTCACGAAGTTCGTTGCTACCGGTTATTTGCCACTCCAGTGTTGAAGTTGGTGATTTCTTTTGTTGAATTTGCCCGGAATTGGAAAAAATAGCTATCCCGCCTTCTCCGTCCGGCTTGATTTGTCCTAATACACTGCCATTTGGTGCAATAAAAGTCATGACCGGTCCGAAACCATTCTCAACCGATATTTCGAGTCCGTCGCTATTTGATCCGTTACCGTATCTGAAAGAAAGCGTGCCAGCATCAAATACCAGACGTTCATTATCAAGACACAATCCGTCCGCCAGGATTTTACCCTCGGTGGTCACATTATTACCACTTCGCACCCAGGGAGAAATATCATCAAGGGATACAGACGAATTACTACCGGAAATTTTTAAAGTATTTCCATCTAAGGAGAGTTCTTGCAATTCATTCGTCGGTGAATCGTCATTAAGGTTTATTTTTCCTCCATTTTTGTTTAGTGAAATCGAATTACCATTCTTCGAAATGGTCTGCAATTCATTTTCCGCGTCATCATCGTTCAAAACCACGGTCATTCCTCCTTTATTGAGCGAGATCGCGTTTCCATCCTTACTGATCTTTTGTAATTCATTGGTCGGATCCGGGTCGTCATCCTCCTGACCGGAACCCTCTCCTCTGAATTTGGATAAAGGGATTTTGTTCTTCCCTTGAGTTAAAAATATACTGTCATTTTCGCAGATCAGTTCCTGTATGCTATTTGGAACACATATTTCTTTGGCAATCGGGATCCTTTTTTCAACGACCGTTCCATCTGAGAGGGTCTCATAGATTGTTTTGTAAGATGTGATCGTCCAACATGTTTCAACGTCCTCGTTAATGAAAGGATCACTGACTTCGGCGCGCTCATTATTTGGATCATTGTCATTGAGAATTATTTGATTAATTTTTTGATTACTCTTCTTATTTACAATTTGAATGGCCACAGAGGAGTTTGTAACGGGTTTCTGCTTAAGCATCTCGATTTCATTCTGATCGTCACTATCAGGTAATAGTTCTTTTAACACACCACCACCTGGCTGGGGATCAAGCCAGATATCGAAAGAACCTGCCTGCTGCGTGCTGGGCACAATATTTAAATTCTGTAATTCATTGGAAGCATTTCGATCCACAACGACTTTAGTGCCATCATGGGTTAATCCGATCTCAACATTCTTTCCTAAATCAGTCAAGGTTAATTTCTGCAAAACTGAACCTCCTGCGCCAATGAAGACGGATGAATCGCTTCCAGTCAAACCGATCTCGATCCCGCCAGGAAGCGTATCTTTAATTACCAGGTGCTGTTTATCGATCGTACTATACGCAAAGGGCACACCACCCAGTGCAGAGCGGCCCAGGTCAATTTCCTGACCATCTTCCAATTGAATTCTTATTCCCAATTCTACATTGGGATTCACCATGGCAATAGCGAAGTCACCTTCGATTGGATTACCCTGCCCAATGAAAAGACTGATCATGCCAAGGTCATCAGTCGTCGTCTGATGGGTTTCTTCGTATTGAATACCACCATTTTGATCAGAAAGGGAAAAACGTATAAGAAGACTCGTATTGGACAAAACTTCACCATTCGAGTCGCGCAAAACAGCCTGATAACTCAGTCCGGGATTATTGCCGACAGAATGGATCAAGAATAAGGGTAGAAATAGTAAAATTAGAATTGTTCTTGTTTTCATGATGTTTTTGAGGTTAATGATTTGTCTCTATATGTTATGAGTAAAATAGAGGTACCCAGCTATTTTCTATTTTTTTGAAAATAATTGGAAGCCTATACAAATAGGATTTGAAACCAGACTAGACGGATCATCGATCCGGATTTTGATTAGTCTTCGACTTCTACACCATTATTGCGAAGAAGTATCGGTTCCTATTAGTTCTGCAGATCGGTATTCATGTAGTTTAGCATTAACCCGCCTTTCAGAAAAATTCTCAAACCTTCCCCCTGATGTGTAAAAGCGACGGTAGAAAAGGCTGTTACCCTTGTTTTGTTTAACTTTTTAACAATAAATATTAAACAAAATGATGCTTTATCCGGTCTTTAAGGGAAGAGAAATAAAAATTATAACTATGAAAGCTTATGCATATTTTCTCATCCTACTGGCTGGAGTGTTCACATTTGCAGCCTGTGACAAGGATGACGATCTGACCTCAGACCCCGAAACCAGTATTGTAGATATCGCTTCGTCCAACAATCAATTCAGTATGCTGGTTACGTTGCTGGAGCGTTCAAACCTGGTGACTACATTAGATGACGAAGGACCTTTTACGGTCTTCGCACCGACCAATGATGCATTCAATCAATTGGGGATCAACATCGATTCGATCTCAGATATTGAGTTGAGGAATATTCTCCTATATCATGTCATTCCGGGAGAAATTCAATCTGCTGATCTTCCCGCAGGTCAAACTTATGCTGCCACTGCAGCTACAAATGCTCCTGAATTAAATCGACTTTCCCTGCTCATTAATAAATCGGCCACTGGTATAGTACTGAATGCAAACAGTACGGTAACCAATAAAGATATGGCCGCCGACAATGGAGTAATTCATACGATTGATCAGGTGCTGCTACCCCTTGACATCAAGGGCCATGTGGATGCCAATCCCGATCTGAGTTCTTTGACAACCGGTATTACGACGGCACCCGGAGATCTGGATAACATGTTGTCCTCAGAAGGTCCGTACACCGTTTTTGCCCCGGTGAATTCTGCGTTTGAAGATATCTCTGATACCGTTTCAGGATTTACTCCTGAGGAACTAAATACGGTGCTACGTTATCACATCATTGACAATGTCAATCTCCTCTCTAATGATATCACGGACAATATGGTACTGGAAGCCATCAATGGACAAACCTTTACGGTAGACCTGGAAGCAGGTCCGATGATTTTCGATCAGAGTGGTCAATCAACTTCTTTCGTCCTGTTTGACATACAGACAACGAATGGCGTTATACACCTCGTGGATAACGTACTGATACCAAACCTTGACTCTTAGAAAGAAATTGGTTAAGCAATTTGATCGGATAGGGTCGCCGACTTGGGTCGGTGACCCTCCTTTTTTTGGCGGCACACTTTGGCTACCTGCCATTTAGAAAGAAAGAATTCTCTGGCATCCAAATTGTGGACTAATACTTCCCACTCACTCTTTTATACAGCCATACTATAGAGGCTCAAGTGGGCCTATTTAACGTAAATGTTTCATAAAGTTTACAATTTATTAACTTTAGTTGCATTTGAGTTTACAATTCCTTAACTTAAGGTACCGAAGATCGTTATTCACTGAAACGAAGTGAGTACAGCATTTAGGATCTCAGGGCTCGATCACGTAACCTTCTAACATTTCGAATTCATGCTGTACAGAAGTTTATTATTTGCCATAACTGTCCTAAGTTTATCTCCCACTACCTCGATAGATGGGGCTAAGGACTATTATAGCACTAACTTCAGATTAGAGGATGGTTTGATGTTGCTCCATATGGAGGTCAATGGGAAAACAGGCTGGTTTATTTTTGACACGGGTGCTCCGGGACTGGTGTTAAATTCGAATTATTTTACAGAAGGAAAAGCCCTTGATGCTCAGGGAGATCTGGTGGGAATTCATGGTAAGATCGAAACGGTCCGAGTTGAACACTGGCAATTGAAATGGACTGATTTTGAAAGATCAGGGAAGGAGGCGCTGGTGTGTGACCTGTCTTACCTGGAAAACGATAGAAACGAGGAAATCCTGGGATTGGTTGGTTTGGATGTATTCCAGGGATATTTCGTACAAATCTGCTATAACTCCCAACTTTTTGCAATAGCAAAATCCCTTTCTCAACTGGATGATACAGAAGATTTTCAAAAACTTCCGATTCGCAAAAAAGCGAATTTGATCATGATAGATATGGAGGCGAATTCCAGTAGCATTCGACTTATCGTAGATACCGGTTCTGAATCAAACATCATCGATCATCTGGCACTGAGGCATTTCCAACTCCAGGTAAAAAAAGTAGGCGAAAGAGAATTGGTCGGTGGCGATGGAAATATTATCCTTACCGATGAAGTAGAGGTACCAGAGCTCACATTACTACAGGAAAAAGTTAATAATCAACGATTTCTGGTTTCATCATTGGGCAGTATAAATTACCAGGGTGAAGAACAAGTCCATGGAATTCTCGGCAGGCCTTTTTTCGGATCCCGATGTATCATTATCGACCGGTCTGCGAGAAACATCTATATTTCTAAGGGTAAACAAACCCGCTCTCCAGCTAAATCAACTGATAGCCCGGTGGCCGGAATTCTGGATATTTCTTAAAATTCACCTTAATACCTTGCCCTCCGGTAGGAGCCATTTAAGCACACCTGATCATTACACTATGCTCGATTCCTTTATTATTTTTCATCAGGACCGCTTACCTCAACCCGGGGTGGAATCAAATAATACAGAACCGGAGTGACTAAACGGCTTAGCAAAGTAGAACTTATCAAACCACCAATCAAGACGATCGCCAAGGGACTGATGAGCGGACTTTGTTCCAGCACCAGTGGTGTCATACCTCCGATTGCAGTCAGGGATGTCAAAAGAATAGGAAGGAAACGGGTTTCCGCCCCATCCATGACGGCTTCATAGAGTTTCATTCCTTTCTCACGCAAGCCATTTGTATAATCAACCATTAATATGGAATTCTTCACTTCGATCCCGGCTAAGGCAATGATCCCAACGGTAGCCACAAAAGAAAGGGTTTCTCCGGCGATCCATAGCGCCACCAGGGCTCCGATAAATCCCATCGGAATGACACTCAAAACAATTAATGTTGATTTAAATGTCCGGAATTCTAAAATTAATATGGCAAGCAAACCAAAAACAGTCAGAATAATAATCGTTTCAATTCCGCCAAAAGACTCCTCACGAGAAAGTCTTTCTCCTGCCGCCATCAGACGATAACCGGGAGGCAGCTTTATTTCATTATTTATCCGGTCGATGATCTCATCGGTCATCTGATCCGTATTAAATCCCGTCTGAACGAAACTGCTGACCTGGCCATACCGTTCTTTGTTATAGTGTAGAATCACCGGTGGTGACGGTTCGAGCGTAATCTCTGCAATTGCTTTCAATGGCACCAACTCTCCTCCCAGGGACGTCACGTGAATGCGGTCAAAATCTTCCAGTGCATTCATGTTGTTTTGTTCTATGGAAACCTCGATATCGATTTCATCACTATTTTGCAACCTCATCTCATCGACTTCCAGGCCGGCAATGGCCAGTCTTACCGTTTTCGCTACTTCGGCTGTAGTTAAACCGTATAATCCGGCCTTCTCCTTATCGATCCGGATATTAAATTCTGATTTTTTGTACTTAAGATCATTCCGCACATACAAATTACCTGGTGTACTACGGATGATAGACTCCATCTGATCACTAAGCTTTTCCAACGTATCGAGGTCACTACCAATGATTCGCATCTCAATGGGTGCTGAAACCGGTGTCCCCTGTTGAAACCTTCGTACTTCAATGCGGGTACCGGCATAATCATCCAGTTCGGTTCTTAAATTATCTGCCAGCTCAGCAATTTCGGGCACCTCTGCTTCATCGTCCAGGTAGACCATCAATTGTCCCACATTGTCCGAACTCTGCTTTTGAAATTCATTGTAATAAATGCGGGGATTACCCTTGCCGGTATTACTGGCCAGTCGTTTTACTTCCGGCCTGTCGAGAAGATATCTTTCAATTTTACGTATTACCCGGTCGGTATGCTTCAAATTGCTTCCTGGTTCCGTTTCCACATCAATGACAACAATGGGTTTTTCAGAGGCAGGAAAAAGACTCAATCCTAATTTTGGGATCAGTAAAAAGGATGATCCGAAAATAAAGGCTGCCGCCAGCAAAGTAATCACAGGATGTTTTACACACCATTTCAACAATTTTTGATATGGGTCATTAATATATTTTTTAAATGCACGGAAAAAGTAATTTCCTTCACTGTGGCTGGCTTTTTCATGTCCTTTTAATAGTACGCTGGATAGAAATGGAATAATGGTAACTGATACAAAGAGAGATGCCAGTACCGTCAACATGACCGCCATCGGTAGTGATTGAATAAAATCCCCAGATCCCTCGGGCAAATTTGCCAGGGGTAGAAAAGCGAGTAACAGAGTTGCCGTACAACCCAGAATCGCAATAATGATATGGTTCGTTGCGGACACTGCTGCTTCCTTTGCCGATATCCCTCCACGCATATAGCGCTCGATATTTTCGACTACCACAATACTGTCGTCAACCAATAATCCCAGGGCAATGACCATTCCGACGATACTCAATTGATTGAGGGTATATCCCATCAGATCCAGGAGAAACAAACCGATGCTCAAAGACAACGGAATCGAAATCATAACAATGATAGATGCCCGGGTACCTAACGGTAACAAGGTGAGCAATACCAAAAAGATAGCGATAGCAAAATCACGGCCCAATCCGGCTAGCCGGTGCTTTACTCCCTTTTCCTGATCAAATGCCTGATCCATTTGAATATAATCCGGAAGTTGAGCAGCAAATTCAGTTAGTATTTCTTCGATCTGACTTCGGGTGGCGATTATATTTCTCTGATCCTTCATCGCGGTAACGACCCAAATTGCCCGCCGGCCGTTAAACCTGGCGATATGATCCGCATTTTCATCACTGAGGTAGACGTTGGCAATATCATTCAAATGCGTGACATTACCTTGCTCCGTAGTATTAATAACAGTTCGCCTTATATCTTCGAGATCGCCGAATTGCGATTGAGTTTTTACATTGAATTTCCTGGAACCAAGATCGATATCGCCCCCAGGCACATTCACATTATTGGCTTCAATCAGACCCAACACCTGATTTAATCCGAGATCTAATTGCGCCATTTTTTCCAGATCAATTTCAATCTTGACGAGTTGATCTGGTACGGCTTGAATTTGCACCCATTTTATATCCCGGATACGTTCGATATTCTTCTCCAGTTGTTCGGCATATCGGTTCAACTCTTCCATATCCGCAACATCAGAAATCAGTGCTGTTTGCAGAATAGCCACGTCACTACTCGCTGCCCGTTGTACATCGAGCCGAATCAATCCATCCGGTAATTCGTTTCTCAATTTATTGACTTCCCGGTTGATGTCGTTGTGTTTATTTTCAACATTTACTCCATAATTAAATTCTGCCAGCATTACCAACAGGCCATCCCGGATGGTCGTTTCAATTTTCTTAATATCTTCTAATTGATATAATTCTTCTTCGATCGGATCGGCCACCAGTTCCTCCATATCCGATGGCGAAGTTCCCGGATAGACTCCGACTATACTAAAAATTGGTGCACCGAACGGAGGGTCTTCACTCCGGGGCATATTAATAAGGCTATTAACTCCCAGTAGCAACAGTGCAACAAATATGATCAGCGTGAACTGATAATTTTTAACGAAAAATCGATTGAAATTCATTGGAAGAAAATTTGCAGATAATTAATGGCTTGCAATGGAAACCAGATCACCAGACTCCAGATATACCGCCCCGATGGTCACTACGGAGTCTATACCCTCCAGACCTTCTTCAACAATAACCCGGTCACCCAATATCCGGGTCAGCCGGATCGGAACCGACAGTGCCTTATCTCCCCTTACGGTAAATACTGTGGCCTGTCTACCATTGGTATTGACCAAAGCGTCAATGGGAATACTGGTCTGGTTGACATCCATTTTGAAGGGCAGCGAGACCTTGCCAATCATTCCCGCTGCCAACGCAGGAGGTTGTTCGGTAAAGGTCAATTCGATGTCAAGCGTTCCACTACCATCTGTCGCCAATACCGCTTTGTCGGTGACAACTGCATTGAAGAGCTGACCGGGGAAGGCCTCCAGCTCGACATCCGCCTTTTGACCTATCGCCACTCTGCTCCAATCCGCAGGCACCAAGCCCGACTTTATTCGCCAGTCCTGCCTGCCTACTCCAAGAACCACGGCTATCGGTGCCCCTGGTCCGGCCAACTCACCGGCATGCAACAGTTTTTTGACAATCTTGCCGGAAATCGGAGCCCGGACTTCACTGTATTTACGATTGAACTCAGCTATTTCCAGATTCTCACGGGCAACTGCCAGCGCGGTGGTGGCATTCTGCACCTGCTCCAGAGTTGCCACGCTATCGGCATGTAAATTTTGCGCTCTTTGCAGATCCCTTTCTGCCTTTAAAACGCCCTCTTCAGCCTGGTTCACCGTGGCATCGATTTCACTTAGGATCAAGGTGGCAAGAAGTTGGTCCTTCTTTACTACATCGCCTTCATTGAAGAAGGTTTTGTCAATGATCCCTCCGGTTTTGAAAGAAGGTTTTGCTTCTGTCTTGCTGATCACAATTCCGAGGTTTTTTACGGAAGTGGAAGCAACTTCATGCAACACCGGCTCCATCTTGACGTAAGACATACTTCCGGTATCCCGCATTTCAGATTGTTGATCTTCCGGATCTGCCGGAGCGTTGCAAGCCAGAACAAGCAGGGGATAGATGAATACTAGGAAGGAATTCTTTTTCATTTTAATTCAAATCATTTTAAAATTTCTGAGGTATTGAGAATGTTTCTTTACGGAATCGGATAAAGTGCACTATTATATTGGTATTCAGACCACTTCGTCCAGGCTTGAAATCTGCTTACCAGATACGTGATCTGTGCTTGAGTCAATTGAATTCTGGCATCCAGCAGTTCGAGATAATTTGCCGAACCGGATTTATATTTTTTCTCCACGTCATGGTAAGTACTTTCTCCAGCTTCAATCCTGGGTCGAAAAGTCAATGCCTGGTCAATCGCCGCAGCAAGATTATTCCGGGCAATGCCAACCTGTAAATCAAATTGCTTTTGCACCTGGATCTTCCTCTCCTTGTTAACTTCTATTTTAGTTAATGCTTGTTGCCTTCTCAACCGGTGGCGGTTGCCATCAAACAGATTCCAATTGAAATTGATCCCCAGCAATCCATAGGGTTGGAGACCAAAATCAAAATCCTGTGAGCCCAAATCCAGTTGAACTCCCAGGGTGGGTTTGAAAAAGTTATCCTCTTTATCGACGGCGAGCTGATTCAGCCGGAGTCCGAGATCCAGCTGTTGTAATTCTTCCCGGCGGTTGTTTTCGCCCGCATTGACTTCTGGCAGCTCTATAAGATCAATCGACATTTCGATCCGCGACAAATCCGGATCACCCGCAATAAAGATCAGATAAGACCAGGCATTCTCTTCTATAGCTTTAGCCTCGATCTGTTGAGCAGTGACCGTGGCCAGTTCTCCCTTGATCCTTGCCAACGCGGATGGTAACGCCACCCCGTTTCTAATCATACTACCCGTACTTCGGGCGGCTTCCTGGATCAGCTGCTCGGCCTGAGCATAAATCTCGATCGCTTGCAAGGATTGTTTCCACTGAAAATAGGCATCCATAAATTCTTTAACCAGCAGCCTTTTATATGCTTTGATTTCCAAACCACGCAGCTCTTGTTCCAACCCTTTTGCCTGCCGGTTTAAAGACAGATCAGGATAGTAAACAGGTTGTTGAATTCGAAACCGGGCGTCATAAAAATTATTGGGCAGGAACAGAATGGTCTGATTACTTAATTGAGGAAATTGCTGAGAACCAGTAAGCTCATTCAACGTATTATGGACGGGATTAAGCAAATCTCCAACCGGAAAATCGATTGCACGTCCACCGGATGCAAGTGTATACTGTGTGCCAAAAGTCACGGTGGGGCGATACATTGCTTTCGCTTCTTCCATAGAAAGGCGGGCATTTTCCAATTCAAACTCATGTGACTTCAACTGGTGGTTATTATTCCAAACCATTTCGATGAAAGGCGCAAAATCCTGACTCTGAGAGGGCAGAAAGCAAACAACAAAAAGCACTATTGTGACGAGGTATCGAATGATGTTCATTTACTTTACACTGTTCATTTAATATGAAAAAAAATTAGGTCTTCTCCAGATCCGGTTTGAGTACACATTGCATGATGGAATCAATCGTCTTACGGATTAAGGTCTCTCCCCCATTCTGTTCCACCATTTCCAGCCGCTGAGACTGGGCAAGATTAACCAGGCCATGCACAGCGCTCCACAGATGAAGTGCAAATAACCTGGCTTCGTCCACATAAGTTCTACGTTGATCTATGACCAATTGACAAGTTTCCACCAAAAATTCAAAGAGGCTAATGCCATGGCCCCATTCGGCCTGACACTTTTCAAGGTGTTGTATAGGTTGAGGAGCATTAAACATGATTTCATACCATTCAGGGTTCTTTAATCCGAAAGCAACGTAACCCTGCCCGATGATCCGAATCCTCTCCACCGGATCGGGCTCAGCGAAGGCAGGTTCAAGGTCTTTAACCATCAATGCAAAGCCCATTTCCATTAGTTCGTAGACGATCTCGTCCTTGTCCTTGAAATACAGGTAGATGGTGGCCGGACTGTATTCAGCTGCTGATGCAATGTTACGGATTGACAGGTTGTCCTGACCATCCCTGATCAGAATATCACGAGCCTTATCCAGGATCTTCTCCCGCAGCTCTTGTTTTTCCCTTTCTCTTCTCTCAGCAATTCCCATATGTGAATATTAACACTGCAAATATAATAAACAGTGTTTAGTAAAGTCAAGAATTTTGAAAAAAAATTTTCAACCGTCAATCGTCAATTAGGAATCAATGTCGTTAAGTTAAGGAAAGTACGTTCTTGATTCTGGACTGCGGGTGGACTGGTTCTCCCCTTCCAGGGGAGTTAGAGGGGTGCGAGTGAGCCA
>JAGQWZ010000298.1 GCA_020436835.1 Saprospiraceae bacterium
AAATCAGGCGATCAAAGTGGTGCAGTGGTTGTGTCCGGTGACGCGGGCTTTGGCAGCAGTCATTTCGAAAATGGCTATCTGTTGGAGCAGAACCGACCGAATCCATTCCAGCATGAGACCTCGATTGGCTTTGTGCTGCCGGAATCAATGCCTGCTAGTCTGGAAGTATATGACCTGACCGGCCGGTTGATCAAGGCAGTAGATGGATCCTATGTCAAAGGATACAATACCATTCGAATCGAGAAGAAAGATCTGAATGTATCCGGAGTTCTCTACTATCGATTGAGAGCAGGAGACTACGTGGATACGAAGAAAATGATCGTTATCGAGTAAAAGATAAGTCAGTTTCGACTGTGAGAAGGGAGGCATTGCCTCCCTTTTTTTATGTGCTCATGGAATGGAGTGATTACGAAAGTAAAAGGACATACTAAGAGTGAATTCCCTCTAATATTATCTGCCAGACTGGACTCCGGCAAATCAAAGTGCGAACGGAACGGAGCTAATCGAAACTACCGGCCAGCCCAGTGTGGGATAATGAAAAAATAGATTATTTTCTAAGAATATTAAACTTTATTAGGTTCAAAGATTGTTTATAAACCGAGTTCATATTTAAACAGTTATTAGATGAATACACGTTCTCGAACAAGAGGAATCTTCCAATCCTCAAATCCATATCTGACCGAAGAAAACTTCAAGAAGTCAGGTTCAGAGATAGAATATGCAGACGAAGACCGCATGACGGTGACTGGTGCGGTAAATAAGACCTTTTTATTAGGTTCGATTCTTTTAGCCGCAGCTGCCGTTTCATTCACATTCACCAGTCCTATTCTGACCTGGGGAGGAGCCATCGGAGGCTTGATCGTTGTCTTCCTGACGGCAAGAAAAGTGGAGAAAGCAGCCACCTATGCACCTTTGTATTCCATCCTTGAAGGATTTTTTATCGGTGGAATCACAGCCATGTATGCGGCAGCATTTAATGGCATTGTATTACAGGCAGTGACTTTAACCTTTGCCGTTTTCTTCGCGATGCTGGCAATATATAAATCCGGTCTGATCAAAGTGACCAAGTCATTCCGGTCGGGGATCATGATGGCTACTTTTGGGATTTTTATTCTTTATATGGTCTCGATGGTCTTAGGCTTTTTTGGAATACAAATGCCATTTCTTCATCAGGCTACTCCTTTGACGCTGATCATTAGTCTGGGAATTTTGGCTATTGCTGCCTTAAATCTTCTCCTTGATTTTGATCAATTTGAAAAGGGAGAGGAATATGGTGCCCCCATCCATATGGAGTGGTTTGCCGCGATGGGCCTTTTGATCACATTGGTATGGATCTATGTGGAAATTCTCAGAATTCTTGCCATTTTCACTAGCAGAGACTAATTTCTGATTTTTGGTCTGCTTGAAAGATATATATAAGCTCATGTGGCATCCTTTGCTCATGAGCTTTTTTGTTTTTATAGTTCAGACTGGCTATACATGGTCTCAATCGCAGGTAGAAGTGCAAATACTTGGCATTGCCCAGGATGCCGGCTACCCTCAGATTGGTTGTGAAGATTCATGCTGTCTCCATGTCTGGATGAACCCTCAACTGAGAAAATCCCCTGTCTGTATGGGTATCTACGATTTGGAAAGTCAAAAGAGTTGGATGGTGGAGGCTACTCCCGACCTGAAGACCCAATGGCAAACTCATGTAGACAGGACCGGTAAGATTCCAGATGGATTTTTAATAACCCACGCCCACACGGGACACTACACAGGTCTAATGCAATTGGGCAGGGAAATGATGAACAGTCACCAGATGCCGGTCTATGTCCTTCCCCGATTGGCCGGCTTTCTAAAGAAGAACGGTCCCTGGGATCAGTTGACAACCCTGGAGAACATCAATGTGTTAGAATTAATTCCTGACTCCATTTTCAGGTTAAGCGATAATGTGACTTGCCTGGCAATGCAGGTTCCGCATCGGGATGAATATTCTGAAACAGCCGGCTTTATTTTCACCGGACCTAGTAAAAAGGTACTATTCATCCCCGACATTGACAAGTGGGCAAAATGGGAACGAAACATCCGCAGCATCGTGCAGGAAGTTGACTACGCTTTTCTAGACGGAACCTTTTTCCGGAATGGTGAGCTCAGGAACCGGGATATGTCTCAAATCCCTCATCCTTTTGTTAGTGAATCGGTTGAGCTCTTTAGCAGTTTGCCGGTTGCGGACCGCCAAAAAATTTACTTTATTCATTTCAATCATACCAATCCTCTGATTAGAGGAGACCGCGAGGCGATCGAATTTGTGAAAGCGCATCAAATGAATGTGGCTGAAGAGGGGATGGTTATCAGACTATAATACAGATATAATGGAAAGTGGAGATGTTGTTGTAAATCATAAGGGACAGGTTTCCTGGATCACCTTCTCACACCCTCAGCATAATTCCATGCCGTCTTCGCAATTATCGAAATTGACAGAGACAATACTAGTTGAGGGTGCTGATCGTGATACAAAGGTAATTGTGTTGCAAAGTGCCGGCGACCGGACTTTCTGCGCCGGGGCGAATTTCACAGAATTGGCCACCATCAATTCTCTTGACACAGGAAAAAGATTTTTTGGTGGCTTTGCTTCTGTTATTATGGCTATCCGGGATTGTAACAAATTAGTGATTGGCAGGGTACAGGGAAAAGCAGTGGGAGGTGGAGTTGGATTGCTTGCGGCCACTGACTATTGCATGGCGACTAAATGGGCATCCTTGCGCCTAAGCGAGCTGTCCATAGGGATAGGTCCTTTTGTAATTGAGCCTGCCATAAGCAGAAAGACAGGAAAAGCAGGTTTTATTCAATTGGCACTCAATCCGGTCGAATGGCAAACAGCAGAATGGGCAAACCATCACGGTCTCTATCAATCTGTGTTTGACACCTCAGAATCTATGGATGAACATCTACGGAAATATGTGGACAGCCTGGCATCATACAGTGAGGATGCCTTGCTACAAATGAAACGACTGCTATGGGAGGGTACCGAAAACTGGAGCTCATTGCTTGCTAAGAGAGCGGAAAAAAGCGCCCGATTGTTGCTGAACCAAGATACCCAGCAATTAATTCAATCCTTTATTTCCTCTTAAACTAAGAAATTACCCGGAAATACCGGAAGAGGTGCAACCATTGAGCATGGGAGATGTCCTTACATTAGAAAAAATAATCCAAATAGAAAATGCGACTAATTCTATCTCTAATTTTAATCAGTGCATTCCAGATTTCAAATGCCCAGGAAACTCGTAAACTGTCGGATTTCGACGAAGTATCCGCAGCAACCGGCATAAAAGTATTGCTGGTCAAGTCGTCAGAAACCAAAGCCATTGTCGAAATTGAAAATGGAGATCCCGACGATGTAATCACGGAGGTGAAAGGTTCAAGACTGCAGGTCAAATATGATAATAACAATTGGAATCGCTCTAATCGAAACCGCAAAGCAAAAGTGACCGTACATTACAAATCGATCAATGAAATCGGTGTTTCATCGGGAGCAATGGTAAGCGCAGAAAACGAAATTGATGCCGATAAGCTTGATTTGGGAGGTTCAAGTGGTGGTATCATGGAGTTGGACGTTGATTGTAGCGAACTAACTGTGGATATTTCCAGTGGTGGTGTATTGCGCATAAGTGGTTCGACGAGATCATTAGACATAGATGTGTCATCGGGAGGAATTTTAAAGGGGGAAGAACTTGACTGTGAAAACGCAAATGCAGATGCTTCCTCCGGAGGAGTTGCCACATTTAAAGTAAAAGATATGCTGGATGCTGATGCCTCTTCGGGAGGATCAATACGCTATATCGGTAATCCCGAAAAAATCAGGAGTAACTCAAGCTCTTCCGGATCAATTAAGGCCAGGAGCTAGCCATTTAACCGTATTTCAAAAATTTGTATATAAACCGGTTTTCCAGCAACGAAAACCGGTATTTTTTTGCCCCAGCTTTGAAAAAGTTCATGTTATAGATAATTGCGGTTTGCTATATTCGATGTCTTATTTGCAGACCATGAAAAATCATCTCCACTCCTCCCTACCCAGGCATTTGCTCACCCTTTTATCCGGTATGGTTATACTGTGCGGCTGTGCCCAGTTATCTTCATTTCAAACCGGTCGAACTTCGGGTAAGGGGAACGGTGAAGCGGGATTGGCGATCAGCGCCTCCGGTATTACGGATGCATTCGAAACAGACACCAGGGCTACTTTCTTCGTCGGCGAAGCCTACGGCCGGTATGGAGTCGGAGAGAACTTCGATATTGGTCTCAAGTTATCTACTGGTCTTACCGGTGTTTTTGATTTTAAATATCAATTTATTGGGGATAAAATCTCGCCATTTGCCATGTCAATTGGTCCGGGTATCGGATTTCAGGGTGCCATTGCAGAAACGGCTCTCGTTCAACTACATTTGCCGGTCCATATGAGCTATCACCCGAATGAAAAGTTGGCCGTCTATGCCAGCCCCCGCTATATTGCCCAGGTTATCACGGGTGAAGGCTCCGCAAATTATTTGGGCAGTTCAATTGGCTTCGAGTCCGGTGATAATGTCCGGTTTGGTCTGGAGGCAAGTTATTTCCGATTATTGAATGACACCGAGGTCGATGGATTAGGTGTCGGCCTTTTCCAATTCGGAGGTGGCGTTAAGTTTCGTATTTTCGGAGATAATTAAGCAGTCAGTTTTTCGGGATTCAGATATGAATTTATTTACCTATGGCACCTTGATGATCCCTGAAATCATCTCCTCCCTACTGGGAAGAAATCTTACGGGTGTTGGAGCACTCTTAAAGGACTACCGGAGAGCCCTCATCTTAAACCAGACTTATCCGGGAATTTGCCGGCAAGGGGAATCTCAAGTCGAGGGTGTTATCTATTATCAGCTTAAGTCGCATGAGATTGAAATTCTCGATAACTATGAAGGGCAGATGTATGAGTTGAATCCAGTCCAGGTAGTGCTTAAATCGGGTGACCTGGAGGAGGCATATGTTTATGTCCTAAAAGATGAATTTAAAAGCTTGTTAAGTGACAAGGATTGGAACCTTGAGGCCTTCTTGAAAAATGAT
>JAGQWZ010000299.1 GCA_020436835.1 Saprospiraceae bacterium
CGGTATTAAAACACCCATCTTGCTCGTTAATGGAAGATTCGATACAAACGTCCCCTTCTTTGAAGCACAGGAAATATTTGATAAAATAGGCACTCCTGTGCATCAGAAGAAAATACTTATACTGGAACAATCGGGGCATTTACCTTTTAGCACAGAACCGGAAGTATTGGCACATGCTATTCTCGAATTTATGGCTCAGATTTCCCGGGATTGAAATACTATTATTCAGGGATTTAATCCAGTTGGGACAAACTAAATTAATTCTGAACACAAGATCTTGGTGGCTGTGGTCCTAAGTGGGAGGAAATAATTATAATAAATATGCTCCCGCGAGCACAGGAGAGTACAAAACGCCAATGGCATGAAAATCTAAGCCTCGTAGAAGATTACCTGGCACTCATCCGTAAAAGCCAGGTATCCAGCAGATCACAAAGACAGTACTAAATAGTTTTCTACTATTAAAAAACTGTGCTTGCTTGTTTATTTGTTCCGGTAAGCCAATTTTCCTGATTCCTTTAATGAGGGTAATCAAATTTAATGGCTGAGTGAAGTGAGCAACTATCCTTTCGGGCAACAAGAGTTCCTTAACCTATGTTAATGCCAGTCAAATGTGAAATGGTCATCTTTATTCTCTAAATCCTGTTAATGATAGGGCTGTAATTTTATAAGTGACCGCTATTTCCAGGAAGGTATTTGTCAAACGTGGTGCATTATGGACAGGGTTTTTATTCGGTTATAAATCTTAAATTTATTGATATGAAAATGATTCGCATACTTTTCTTAATATTCGTCTATTTTGAGTGTTCTACAGCCTACGCGCAGATATTAAGATCGGAATATTATGCTGCCCTTCCTTTTTGGGAATCTCCTCTGACCCCCTTTAGAGGAGCATGCCCGGTTTCTCAAGAGCAGGCAAAAAAGCTTATTCATTTACAACTGAATTATGATTCCCTTAACCGGGTCATTTCTGCCGAAGTCCGCCTGGGTGATCGGTTAAAAGCGTTCGAAGGATTTTCAGGCAACCTCTACATAAATGCTCCATTGACCCGGGTACAATATGCTGGTGATCTGGAAATTCATACATTTTATGATCGTTTTGGTCAACCTGTAGAGGTCATGGATCAGGTTTTTCAAAAAGTCTATGAAAAGGATCGATACGGAAGAAATATCAAGCTCTTTTTCCTGGATAAGGAAGGTAAGTATACGCAGGACCAATTTGGTTTTGTCCGGTATGAATGGGAGTACGAGAACAATGGTTCTGTGATTGAACAAAGGTTTAACGAAGAAGGAGTGCCGGGTCCGCTCCGAGGTCAATTCCAGTTCATCAGAACAAGAATGACATATGGCCCGGAAGGATATCCCGTGGTGCTGGAAAACATTGACGAGCAGGGGAATTTGCTTAATTCTGCATCTGGGGCTGCGGTATACCGGTATTTCTATAATAGTTTTGGACGTTTTGATCGATGGGAAGTTTACGACCGGGATGGCAATCCTGCCAAGGGACCTTCAGGTACAGGAGGCGAGCAAAATTATTTCCATGGCTGCTATTTGCGGGAGATCGACTTTTTCAGTCCGGAAGGTGGGCCGGTTACTCATTGGTCGGGGGCAGAAAAGTGGAGGATGAGATATGATAGATACGGTAATACCACCATGTTACAATATCAGGATGAACATCGAAGGCCCAAAAATGCAAATAATGGTTTTGCCGAAGTCAGGTATGATTGGTCAGATGATGGACATTATCTGCTCTCCAGATCCTATTACGATAAACAGGGGGAACCAACTAATCATCAAAAAGATGGTATTTTCAAAACTCTATACATCAGGGATGATGTCGGAAATATAAGTGAGGTAATAAATTATAAAGTGGATATCAACGGTGATATTCTTGAGAACTGATTGTTTGAAAATGAGTAATTCATTGGATCGGGATTGGAATTTTGTTGCCCGTTTCAACTGCAATGATTTGTGATCAAAGCGCTCCTCTGCCCGGTGATTAAGATTTGACCAGGTGATGATCGGTCAAAATCACCCTTTCGGATGATTTTCCGACAAATCCATGTGGCTATCTTTAGATCAAAATGAAAATGAGGTTTATATTTTTGTTTTTCTTTTTAATTGGAATTTTGATTTCAGGATGGGCCCAACCTGCGGCAGTGAAAGAGGTGGAACAGATACTGGCGAAGGCTTCTTCCCGTTCATCTGCAAGTGCAGTGACTGAAGCGATTTGCAGCAAACTTGAACAAAAATATAGATACGTTTCAACCGGTCAGGCAGTTAGGGCCGTCATGGCACAATTGGTGAATCAACATCGGAAAATAAAAGTGGAAAGCAATATCGCTGTCCTGAAACGAACAGTCTATGCCCATATGTTGGCTACTGCGGCTTCCTATGGCCAGGGTTATGGTGAACACCGTGAAAACCAATGTCGGGATGCGAGAAGTAAGCTTGCGAGTGCATTGAGTGAGCTTCCGGGAGTGATTTCAGCTTTTTTACAATGTGTGGATCGAAATCGTGATCATATTAGTCCGGATATGATTGTGGCACCACAAGGTCTCGGACCACCCCTGCCCCCTGGGGTAAATTATGTTCAGAGACCTGAGGATGTTCCCATGTATGAACTTCCCGATTTCCTGCGTCAACTTCGGGACCACGGAGCGGATAATCAACAATATTGTTTGCAGGAATTAATAGATGTTCGGCAGGCACAGAGTTGGATCGCCTATTTGATTTCTTCAATAGCACATTTTTGTGATTGAGAAGTTACGAGTGGTCCGACTTAAACGTATCTACAATTCGAGAAACTCTTGCGTTTTCTCTAACTCGGACCGCGATCTTCTGCTTTTGGGTTCCCAGGATAAAAAGTTATTTCATCAATTTCTGAAGCATCTCAGGTGACAGGCTATCGGCATACACGCCGTATGCATCCACCAGTATCCCTTTCGTCCCATCGCTGGTTTCTATTGCATACACGACTGACGCATCGTCCGTACTACTCATCCCTTCAAAACGGTAGGTTTCGATGACATTAAATTGCTGTGGTTCAAACCTTTTCTTCAGGCGTTCACAGTTCAAGCCGTTCTCCAGTAGATTGAAGTCGTAGTCATATCCCCTTCTTTGCAGATCGTCTACTGCTTCCGATAAAGTGTTGTAATCATACATGTAATTAAATAAACAGTCTACCCCTAAAATTAGTTGAAATTCTTCGACCTGAATATGATTTCCATCCATTTTTGTGGGAAATAGAATATGCAGTTTGTCATCCTGCTTGTATTTGCAGGTGATTACCTCGGATTAAGAATGAAAAAGAAGCAGCGTATCGAAGGATAACCTCTAAACCATATCAAGCAATGTCGAAATATGAAAAAGGCCCAAACTGCGCTGGGCCCCGTAAGGCTATCTGGGTGGTTTATACTACAGAAAGTAATCTCTTTAACAGTTGTTTAAATTCGGATTTACATTTCTGTCGTATTGTCAATTTCGTTGACTTGACTCTCAGTCCAATTTTCGTGCCTAATCTTCGCTCGGTATCCCGGGAAGAGGTGCTATTCCGGGTTTGAGATCAGTGGACATTGTTTTATGAGCGGATAACTTTGTCAAACCTTCATAGATTTGGGCAAGTTGAATTCAAACCCAAAAAGTGGAAACCAAAAGAGACCTTTGATTCTATTGCGCTTTACTGAGCTTCGGAAAGGGATCAGCCTTAGCCGCCAGGGATGAAGTCAGACCTACCGTCAACCGGATTATTTCAAACGGGTGCTCCGACATTCCATGAGATTAGGTAAACGACATACCGGAAAAAAGACCCGAAGTAAGCCAATCCGGGAAAACTAGAATTTTTACCTCAACTTTGTGAATAAATATGACTCGCTACCACCTTACGCAGCGTTTTTTTTAATCAACTGACCTTATCATGGAATTCTTATTTACTGCCACGATGAGATTTGACAAAGATGCTGACATTTTTGGGTTTTCCTGGGATCAATATGTTAGATGGTCGGGACTTTCTCATTTGACCGAAGTTGTTTCCCTGGATCACATCTTAAATAAGGTGGTGGTGATTCCTGACTATGAGAATCCGGATGATTGGAATTATATTTTTTCTGCTGATGAGATGTCAACCGGTTTGTTTACAAGCTTGGATTTTGTTTTAAGCAGATTGAAAGCCGGGGTTA
>JAGQWZ010000300.1 GCA_020436835.1 Saprospiraceae bacterium
GACTCTTTCCGTTACCAGATTTGCAATAACTCGGGTGAATGCCAACAAACTACCGCCGTTATTAAGGTTCATGCTGTCAATGATGCACCCATCGCCCGGGACGATGCCGATACATTGATAGAGGATTCCTGGATGTACCTGGAGGTGATGAGCAATGATAGTGATGACATGGATTCCGTGCCTTTCGAAATAGAGAGCCTTGAAATCGTACAGATGCCTGGACAGGGTCAACTTGAAATGGAAGGTGGAAATATAATCTATCGGCCGGGGAGTAATTACTTTGGTAATGATTATTTCCGTTATGTGATATGTGATGAATCCTTATGTGATACAGCCATCGCCCGGATACACATAAAGGCAGTAAATGATGCACCAAGAGTCAGAAATGATCGATATGAAACCTTCACAAATCTGCTTTTGATCATGGATGTTTCCGAAAATGATGATGATTCATTGGACCTCGCTCTTCCTGATTTTTCCAGCCTCTCGACCACCGGACTGCAACAGCCTCAACATGGTTTTATTTACCTGGATCAAGAGGTAAATTTAATTGTCTATGTGCCGGACGATGATTTCACCGGCATAGATAGCTTTCAGTACCGGCTTTGTGATTTTGGTCCTGAGCCCATATTGTGTGATACGGCCATGGTAATGATAAATGTTGTGTCCGAAGGATCAAATCGATTGGTCACCCAAAAGGAACGGATCGTCCTGGCCCCCGATAGGTATAGTTCACCGTCAAAGGGCAGTTTCTCTTCTTTTGAAATCTTATCCAGAGTGCTTCCGGGGTTGGAGAAACACTATCCGGCTACCAAAATCGATTTGCAGACGACCAGTGGACCTTCCGGAAATAGGAAAAATTTTCCGGCACCAAATAAGTAAAAACTAACTCTCCAGGGCTTGAAAAATATCCTGACTGATATCATCGATGTGTTCCAGTCCCACGGAGATTCGAATCATGCCATCGGTAATTCCGACCATCTCTCTTTCTCCCACCGTAAGCTTCGAATGTGTGGTTGATGCAGGATGAGTCACTATGGTCCGGCTATCACCAAGATTGGCTGACAAACTGGACATCTTTATATTATTCAGGAAATCCCTGCCCGCCTTTATTCCTCCTTTGACTTTTATAGACACAATTCCGCCCCCCATTTTCATCTGTTTTAACGCAAGGTCATACTGAGGGTGATTGCTTAGGTGAGGATAAATAACTTCCTCGACCTTCGTATTATTCTTCAACCTCAATGCCAGTTCCATGGCATTGGAACAGTGCCGTTCCATTCGCAGCGACAGTGTTTCCAGGCTTTTGGAGAGGAGCCAGGCATTGAAGGGGGACATGGCTGGTCCGGTGTGACGGCAAAAAAAAGTGACTTTGTCAATAAGGTCCTGGTTACCCAGAACAATTCCCCCAAGGACTCGTCCCTGGCCATCGATATACTTTGTTGCACTATGAGTGACGAGGTCAGCACCAAGCTTCAGAGGATTTTGAATAACCGGAGTTGAAAAGCAATTGTCGACATTTAAAATGAGACCATGGCTTTTGCAGAATGAAACAGCCTTGGCCAGATCGATGATCTGTAAACCAGGATTTGACGGAGTTTCCAGGAGCATCATTTTGGTCCTGTCTTCGATTGCTGCAGGCCATGTATCGGGTTGCTGACCATCAACATAGGTATAAGTGATTCCAAATCGAGGCAACAATTGAGCTAGGATCTGATGTGTCGATCCAAACAGAGATCGGCTGGCAATGATATGATCACCATTCTCTAGGAGGCCGGCCATACTTGACCAGACAGCTGCCATCCCTGAGGCAGTTGCAAAGCCGGCAGCTGCGCCTTCCAGAAGACACATTTTCTGAATAAACTCTTCCGTATTGGGGTTTGCATATCGGGAGTAGACATCCCCTTCCAGTTCCCCGGAAAACATGCCCGCCATTTCCTCTGCACTTCCGAAGGTGAAACTTGAGGTCAAGAACATCGGAACACTATGTTCCCTGTATTGTGTCCGGTTTATTTGTGCCCGGACTCCGGTCGTCTCTTGTTTGTTATCCTTCATGACCATCGTTGATGTCAAAATCATAGGTGATTTTGGCCGTTTTTTTCAGTATCTGGGCCACAGAACAGTACTCATCCAGACTCAAGTCGATCGCCCTTTGGGCCTTTTCATCTTTTATCGAACCATAGAAGTGAAAGCTCATGTGAATAGTCGAATATTCGGAATGATTACCCACCTTGACCCGGTTTGCATTGACATCGATCCTGATGTCTTCCAATTGCTGTCTTTGTTTCTCCATTATGAGCACGATATCTATGGCACTACAACTGGCAAGGCCGGCAAGTAGCAATTCCATAGGGCGTAGGCCATTACCCTGACCACCGATATCCGGAGATCCATCCGTATCTACCGAGCTCCCGTCTTCATTGGTACTTTCCAGATGGAATTTACCTGATTTACGGGTAAGTGATAGCTTCACATTTGACATGATGTACCGTTGAATTTTGAATTGTGGATACAAAAGTGTGAAATATTTGTAGGTATTCTACATCTAAGTGCCTCAATTCTTAATCATCGCTTCACTATCTTTGGTGCCTTATTAAGAACATCACTTTGAAAATCTACAGATATCAGCATCCTTTTCACTTGGAATGCGGTGACACGCTGCCGGAGATTGAACTGGGATATACTACCTACGGTCGATTGAACCCCGAAGGTGATAATGTTGTCTGGATATGTCATGCTTTGACCGCTAATTCGGATCCCGTAGAATGGTGGCCCGGTCTGGTGGGGGAAGGCAAACTTTATGATCCGGAAGACTCCTTCATTGTCTGTGCTAATATGCTGGGTTCCTGTTATGGAAGTACTAACCCGGATTCAATCGACAAGGCAACGGGTACAAGATATGGGGAAGATTTTCCCTTGATTACGGTTCGTGATATTGTGAAAGCATTGGTTCTTTTAAGGATTCATCTGGGAATTAAATCAATCCATATTGCCACCGGTGGATCCATGGGTGGTCAGCAAGCATTGGAATGGGCAATTATGGAACCTGATGTGATTAAACATCTGATCGTCATAGGTACGAATGCAAAACACTCACCCTGGGGTGTGGCCTTCAACGAAACCCAGCGGATGGCATTGGAGGCTGATTTATCGATTAATGAGGACTCCGAAAATGCAGGGATGAAGGGATTGGAAGCAGCCCGGGCTATTGCCATGCTCAGTTATCGCAATTACCAGGCTTATCATCTGACCCAAATGGAAGATGAGGAAAAACTGGATGATTTTAAGGCCAGTTCCTATCAACGCTACCAGGGTCTTAAGTTAAGGAAGAGATTCCGGCCATTGGCGTATTGGACCCTCAGTAAAGCAATGGATTCGCACGATTTAGGCCGTGGTCGCGGTGGATACCGGCAGGCACTCAGCATCATAAGAGCCCGGACCTTGGTCTTCGGCATTGAATCGGATTATCTCTTTCCCGTTTCCGAACAAAAAGAAATCAGTGAACATATTAACGATGCCACCCTTGAAATTATCGATTCTCCTTTTGGACACGATGGATTTTTAATAGAATATGCCCAGATCACCCATAAGGTACATGAGTTTCTGGATCAGGAAAAATCACTAAATACAGACAAAGATTCAATTAATGGAAGTAAAACATAACCGATACAAGAAACTATTAGTAGCGAACCGGGGAGAAATTGCAATCAGAGTCTTGCGTGCTGCCTCCGAATTAAAGTTACGGACGGTAGCTGTGTTTACCTACGAGGATCGCTATTCTCTTCATCGTTACAAAGCAGATGAATCCTATCAGATTGGTCACGATAATGAACCGTTAAAACCTTATCTGGATATTGAGGAAATTATTCATGTCGCCAAGAAGCATCAGGTGGATGCCATTCATCCCGGTTATGGCTTCCTTTCGGAAAATGTGAATTTTGTACGCCGGTGTGAGGAGGAAGGGATCATATTTGTCGGACCTGCATCGGAAGTGATGCAAAAACTGGGTGACAAGGTGCAGGCCAAAGAAATCGCCAAGGCCACTCAGGTACCGGTTATTCCTGATAGTCAATTAGATCTTTCCGAGCGAGACAAGCTGATGGAGGAAGCCAAAGCCATCGGATTTCCATTGGTAGTTAAAGCTGCTGGCGGAGGAGGAGGCCGCGGCATGCGCATTGTGAAGACGGAATCGGATCTCATGGATGCCTTCGAGGAAGCTCAGGGAGAAGCAAAAGTCGCGTTTGGGGACAGCCGGGTGTTTCTTGAGAAATTTATCGAAGAGCCGAAACATATCGAAGTCCAGATACTAGGCGATCGTTATGGAAACATCGTCCATCTTTTTGAAAGGGATTGTAGTGTGCAGCGAAGATTTCAGAAAGTGGTCGAGATGGCTCCGAACATTACGTTGCGACAAGATACCCGAGATAAGATATATGAGTATGCCCTTAGCATTGCCCGCCATGTCAATTATTCACATGCGGGCACGGTTGAATTCTTGGTTGATCCTCAGGAAAATATCTACTTCATCGAAGTCAACCCGAGAATTCAGGTCGAGCATACCATCACGGAGGAAATCACCGGAGTCGATCTGGTCCGCTCTCAGATTCTCATTTCGATGGGATATGAATTGGCGCACCCCACCATATTTATTACCAAACAAGAGGATGTCAAACTACATGGTCATGCCGTGCAATGTCGGATCACCACAGAAGATCCCACTAATGGATTTAAGCCGGACTATGGAACTTTGATTGCCTACCGGAGCGCGAGCGGTTTCGGAATCCGGCTGGATGCCGGGAGCGCTTATCCAGGATCAACTATTTCTCCCTTTTTCGACAGCATGCTGGTTAAGGTAACGGCCTGGGGAAGGACCCATAAAGGAGCCTGTGAAAGATTGCACCGGGCGCTGTCTGAGTTCCGGATCAGGGGTGTAAAAACGAATATCGGGTTTTTAATGAATCTGCTGGAGGACCAGGCTTTCCGTAGTGGATCGGCGACGGTAAACTACATCAGTCAGCATCCCGGTCTCTTGACTTCTCCCCGAAGAAGGGACCGGGGTACGAAACTCCTGCGCTATCTCGCCAATGTTATTGTCAATGGAAGTCCGGATGTGAAATATGTAGACCCTCATCGTAAGCTGGCAAGACCCCATGTACCCCATGAGGAGATAGAAATTGAACGTCCCCGAGGGACGAAAGATCTTCTGACAGAGCTGGGTAGGGAAGATTTTGTCAAGTGGCTGCAGTCTGAAAAGAAAATCCATTTTACCGACACCACCTTCAGGGATGCACATCAATCATTACTAGCTACCCGGATGCGAACTTATGATATGTTAAAAGTAGCGGATGGTTTTTCCCGGCTGCATGGATCGGAGGTATTCTCTATGGAAGTTTGGGGGGGAGCGACTTTCGACGTCTCCATGCGTTTTCTTCATGAGGATCCCTGGACTCGATTACAGCAATTAAGGGAAGCAATACCCAATATTCTCCTCCAAATGTTATTGAGGGGTTCAAATGGAGTTGGTTACAAAGCTTATCCGGACAATTTGATTGAATCATTCATCGTCAAAGCCTGGGAGAGTGGTATCGATCTTTTCCGGATTTTCGATTCGCTCAATTGGATCCCCAATATGCAGACGAGCATCAGAGTCGTCAGGGAAAAGACGGATGCATTGGCAGAAGCCTGCATTTGTTATACCGGTGATGTGAGTGATCCGTCACGGAAAAAATATGACCTGCAATACTATGTTGATCTTGGCCGGAAACTGGAAGATGAAGGCGCCCATATCCTTGCCATAAAGGATATGGCCGGGTTGTTGAAGCCATTAGCTGCCGAAAAATTGATCTCTGCCCTGAAGGAAGTGATAAGTATTCCTATCCACCTTCATACTCACGATACCTCCTCCATCCAGGCGGCGACTTACATGAAAGCGATCGATGCAGGGGTGGATGTGGTCGACGTCGCCATCAGTTCCATGTCGGGTCTTACCTCACAACCGAATTTCAATTCAGTCGTGGCTATGCTGAAAGGCCATCCTCGGGAGAATCCGGTCAATTTGAAGAGTTTGAATCAGTATTCAGACTATTGGGAAGTAGTGCGTACGTACTATTATCCTTTTGAAACGGAATTACGAGCTGGTACGGCCAGCGTTTATGATCATGAAATACCTGGCGGGCAATACAGTAATCTACGTCCTCAGGCCCGGGGCCTGGGTCTTGAAGATCAATTCGAGAAGATAAAGGAGAACTATCAACAGGCAAATGAATTGTTTGGAGACATTGTCAAGGTCACTCCCTCCTCAAAGGTTGTGGGAGATATGGCCATGTTTATGACTTCAAATAAAATGAATAAAGAAGATATCCTTTTGAAGGCGGACAAGATCTCATTTCCGGATAGTGTGAAGTCGCTTTTTCGAGGTGAATTAGGACAGCCCTATGAAGGGTTTCCCGTTGAGTTGCAAAAGGCGGTATTAAAAGGTGAAGAACCCTTCACGTCCAGGCCTAATGCATATCTGGAAGCCATCGATCTCGAAAAGGAATTTGCCGATTTCAAGAAAAAATACGGACCATATGTCAACTACAATGATTTCCTCTCCGCTCAACTATATCCTCAGGTCTTTGATGAATTTTTTAACCATTACGAAAAGTTTGGTGTGGTAAGAACGCTGCCCACTGAAGCTTTCTTTTTTGGTTTGAAGGAAAACCAGGAGATTCTGGTGGAAATCGGTGAGGGTAAAAATCTTCTGATTGAGTACATCAATCGATCGCAGGCAAATAGTGAAGGGGAGGTGATGGTCTATTTCAAATTGAATGGGCAAAGCAGGGTAATACCCGTCTTCGACACCTCTTCTAAAGTGAAACGCAAAGTAAGGAGAAAAGCGGAGAAGGTGACCCAGATCGGAGCACCATTGCAAGGTAGTCTATCTTCGATATTGGTCAAAGAAGGGCAGAAAATTGAAGTCAATGATCCTCTTTTTGTAATAGAAGCAATGAAGATGGAAAGTACGATCACAGCACCGATGGCCGGAGAAATTTTGAAGATTTATTTGGCGCCCAGGGACATGGTAGATCAGGACGACCTGGTCGTTGAAATTGATCCGGTCAAGGAATTGATCTGATTAAAATCCACAAAACTTTATTTTACGTATTAGCTTTTTTAGCAACATTTTTTTGCCTGTTTGACAGAATGGAACTGATATTTGATGCCATTATTCGAACAGACCCTGATCTGGATTCCCATCAATTGAGCACCAATCTGGCGAGATTTTTGATGCTTTCGCCCTTGAAAGGTTTTCTGGCTTTGGCTTGACCCCGCCGTGAACATTTGATTTTGGCCCACCTTTTGCTTTTCTGATCTTCTGAAAAGGAACCGTAGTCCGTCTCGATCCAAACGCTTAATTGGTAATTGCTTATGGATCGACCCCTACACAAAAAAGTAAGGCTATTCTCGCTAATATTGGGTCTACTAGGATCTGTTCAAATGGGTCTAACCCAAACAGGTACACCATGTACTGATGGGAACCAAGAGTTTTTTGTAGATCTGACGGGAGATGCTTCTGGCACCTGGAATTCTCCAAACAACCTTTCAGTCAATATTGGGGATACATGTTGTGGTGTCGCAGGTTGTATTGAATTCAAAATTCTGGTACATCCAGATGCTGATGCCGTGGCTCTGAACATTCTTTCGGGGTCTGCAGGAACCTATAGTTGGAAATTGGAATCAGGACTAACATGTACCGGGCCTGTATCCACAGACGATGCATTTTGTATCGCTCCATCTACTTCGGATACGATATATATTACATTTTGTCAGGCAGGCACATATCGCTTTCAGGTTGAGTCCTTCGATCCGCAGATCAATTTGACTGCAATCGAATTTCTGGCCGAGGGATGTGATATTACATTGTCAGCAACACTACAAGATATAGATCCAACCACATTGGTATGGACAACACTGGATGTGCCTGCTGCAACATATTTGGGCTATTTGGATGCCACCACTGGTACGCCGACAGTCACTATGACTGTGCCAAAAGGTTCGACAGTACCAGGGGATGCCACCATCGATTATCGACTCAGTGGACGAGTTACTGCTACTTGTCCTGCGGTCTCCGCCGATGTAGCCGTCATTATTTCACCGGCACCAAATATAACTATCAATCCTCCAACGACATTTTGTCCGGAAGATCCCTACACCGTGACCGCGAATCCCGGACCGGGATCTTATGAGTATAACTGGTACAATGCCTATGATGGTAGTGGTGCGGGATCTGGTTGGAGTACTTCAACCAGTTTTACATTTGGGACCGTCGGGCAGAAATCGGTGATCGTTCGCGATCCAAACAATATGGCACTCGGCTTTACCACCTGTGCTTATGATACAGTAAATTTTGATTTAACACTTTTTCCAACTCCTCCTGCCAATATCACGGGTCCGGTGGTACCTATTTGTACTGGTGTTAGCTACGGATTCTCGACACCAAGTGCAGGAGCAGGAGCGATCTATGCATGGGAATTTCGGGAATACCCTTCTGGAACTGTGATTACGAATATAGCCAACAATAGAACCCCAAATCTGACTTTCAACACTTGCGGCGACAAACAGGCTGTAGTCACCGTCACCTCTAATGATGGCTGTGATAGTACAATTTCTCTTGTCTTTCAGGCAGATAGTCTTGCACCCGATCTGACCGGTTGCACTTTACCTGAACCTATTTTTGAATGCGCTGGAACGGCAGCAAACAACGCTGCAATTTTAGCCTGGCATAATGCAAATATTGCCCTGTTGGATTTGCCGACTTCTTGTGTAACGGATGATTGCAACTGGACTGTAACCAGCGATTTTAATCCTGGAAATTTTGTAGTATCCTGTGGGTCAGCAGGAGCAATAACCGTAATCTACACTGTGGATGACGGCTGCTTTCAAAGTCAGGTCTCGGCAACTTTTACAATCGAGGACAATACCCCTCCCTCCACAACGGATCCCGATTTAAATAATATGTCTTTCCAATGCGTCGCGGCAGTACCACCCGTTGAATCAAGCATTACGATGAATGATGCTTGTGGAACCACTTCCTTTAATTGGCTTGGTGATTCGCCGGCAGGTCCTCCTTGTGCATTGCAAATTACGCGACAATATGAACTGATAGATGCGTGCAATAATAGAGATACAGTGTCTCAAATCTTCACAATCAATGATGTTACAAATCCAACTATCTCTTGTGGTCCTGTAATAGCAATCGAAGGTTGTGGTATTGATGATGTAGATGGCCCGGAAACCGGCAATTTGGAATTTAGCCCGGGAGTTCGAAATATCACCCTCGCTCAGTTACAGGCAGTAGGTGGCAATGCTGGTGATAATTGTGGTATTGACAGTCTCTATTATCGAGACATTCAAAACGGCAGTTGCCCAATTACGATAACAAGGACTTATACAGTAGTTGATAGTTGTGGGAATAGGAATTCCTGTAGTCAAACAATTACTGTGGATGATACTACACCGCCCACTATAACTGCCCCGGCGGATATCGATGTGGAAGGCTGTGTTATCCTGGATATTTTTCCGGTTTCTGGGTTGGCCTATAGTCCGGCAAGTGTCACTATTCCGGTGGCTACATTTACAGGACTGGGAGGTGGTGCTCTGGTAGGTGATAATTGTGCCGTCCTGGATGTTAGTTATTCAGATGTAGTGACAACCGATGCCTGTGAATATGTCGTCACCCGTACTTTTGTGGTACGTGATACCTGTCTGAACGAAGCTCAGGATGTTCAGCAAATAAGAATCGCAGATTTAACCAATCCAACGATCACGTGTCCTGATGCCATTGATACGGATGGTTGCAACACCACTGAAATTCTTGGTCTTTCGGGACTAGACTACAGCACCTCGTTGGTGGTTATTGACTCCACGACATTTGTCAATTTACCCAGCAGTGTTGCCGTACCGGCAGTTGATGATAATTGTGGAATCATGTCAGTAACCTATCAGGACTTTCTGTTGCCTC
Source organism: Saprospiraceae bacterium (assembly GCA_020436835.1). Taxonomy (GTDB): domain Bacteria; phylum Bacteroidota; class Bacteroidia; order Chitinophagales; family Saprospiraceae; genus JABDMH01. Next base: position 10,004 of record JAGQWZ010000300.1, read on the forward strand.
CAACCTGTCCGGTAGTGGTAATGGTTCGCAGGGATTTCATCGTCACTGATTCATGTGGTAATACGGCTACTTGTTCGCAGTCGATCGTACTTCGTGACGTTACTGCTCCAACGATTACCTGTCCGGCAGATATTAGTATTGAAGGATGTGATGAATTGGATGTTCTTGCCTTAACGGGTTATGCATTCAGTGTTGTACCTGTGAATTTAACAGAAGCTCAATATGACGCGTATGGTAATGGAGCATCGGCAGATGACAACTGTGGTACCGTGAGCGTAAGATATCAGGACCAGGTGATTCAGGCACAATGCCCAACCATCGTACACCGGACATTTACTGCCTTTGATCCCTGTAATAATTTGTCGGTACAGTGTGTTCAGGTGTTGACGGTCAATGATACTACCAGACCAGTTATAAATTGTCCAGGACACATAAATGTAACTTGTATTGAGGATATACCTGCTCCCTATAGTAATTTCAGTGCTTTCACGGCCGCGGGTGGCTCTGCTTCTGACTGTCATATTAATACGGATAGTTTTTCTTTTGTTGCTGATTCAATTGTATCTGGTGGAAGTTGCCGGGATATTGAAAGATATTATCGTATCGTAGACGATTGTGGGAATGAGTCTTTTTGTATTCAAACCATTGCGGTCAACGATAATCAGGCTCCGACTTTGTCCGGTATTCCTCCGGATGTGAATATCACCTGTGACAGTTGTATACAGTCCTTTCAAAATGGGGATTTTGAATTTCCTCCTCATCCGGATCCGAATGGAAATTTTGGACCAAATCCAGGCGTGACCCCAAATCCTGGAAGCCCTGCTGCAGCCAATCCACCGGGATTGAATGCCTGGGGAGGTCGAGGTGGTTTTGGCGGATATGCATGTCCGGATGGTTTTCATCCGGGTACACCCCGGTGGGTTTACTGGCATGAAAACTGGGTGCCTGGTTGGGCTACCGTAATTCCTGACCCAAGGATCGAACTACACCCGACCGGCTTTGACAACTTATGTTCAAGATCAGGGATTCAACATGCTGAATTGAATGCTCACCAGGCTTCAGATTTCTATCAACGTTTTTGCACGGTTCCGACCACAACCTTGATCATCAACTTTTCTCACGCGAAGAGAAGTAAAAACAACAATACCACCCCGGATATTATGCAGGTCCTGATCGGTCCCAGCTTAGGGGCACTTTCGGTATATGGAACCTACACGGCTCCGGTAAATTCCCAATGGTATGATCATACCATAATGTACAATGTACCGATTGGCCAGACCGATACGTATTTTGTATTCCGGGCATTGCAGGGGTCTCCGGCGACCATCCTGGAGGGGAACTGTGTAGATGCAATCAGCGTGACCACCATTTTTGACCCGGCATATGTACCCAGCGCCAATGATAACTGTGATAATGTAACCATTACATTGGATGTCGATACCATTATTGGAAACTGTGATTATAATTATCAACTAATTAGAAACTGGACTGCAGTTGATGCCTGTGGAAATACCACAAGGCGATCTCAGACATTAACCGTCGGTGACCTGGTAGCACCCTATTTCTGTACACCAGTCTTCGATGATACCATTACCTGTCTCGATCCCATACCACCCGCACCTAATCCCATGATCTGCGACAGCTGCGACTTGAATCCGCAATCCTTCCAATTGCCTGATTTGATTGATCAGACACCTTGTGGAGCCTCTTACGATATTATCAGGAGGTGGGTTATGTACGATGAATGTAATAATCGGGATACCTTGAGACAAGTCATACATGTCGAAGACGTTTATGCTCCCACCATCACCTGTCCACCCGATATAACGATAAATTGCGAAGATGATACGATTCCCTCGAATACCGGTGTACCAACGGTGACTGATGTATGTGGGAATCCGAATGTATACTATGAAGACAACATCATACCTGGTGCTTGTGGGGAGAACTATGTGATAGAAAGAACCTGGTATGCAGATGATACCTGTCACCTGGTTTCCTGCCTTCAGATTATTACGGTGGTAGATAACACGCCACCTGTAGTGAACTGTGTTGCCAATGATCTCACGCTCCAATGTGATCAGGATTATGGTACGGAGATACAAGACTGGATTGATGCCACTACACTTGCCATAGAAAGTGCATCATCTGATAATTGTGGTATGATCACTGTAACCGATGATTGGACAGGAGCAGTTCCCACTCTTGATTGTGCTGGAAATACCGGTCTCACTGTCACTTTTACTGTTGAAGACGGTTGCGGCAATACCACTCCCTGTTCTGCTAATATTTATATCGTTGATACTATTGCA
>JAGQWZ010000301.1 GCA_020436835.1 Saprospiraceae bacterium
AAACCGGCAAATCCATAGGTGTGTATATCCGGTTCAAATAAGATTCCCTTGTGTAAATTGTCAAGAATTATTTGGGAGGGGACACATTTGCCATTTACAAACAGTCTTACTCCATCAGCCCGGCTCGATCCGTCGTAGGTAATGGCTATCTGTGACCATTCATTTTCAGGAATTTTTTCCTCGCTGACAATTTCGATGGCATTGGAGGGCCAGCTAAAGGCCATGATGAATCTCAAATGGTTATCCTGTAGATGAAGGGAGTAGCCCTTGTATCCCAGTCTTAGATCCTCACAATGGGTGAAAATTCCGGCATGTTCATAGTTTTGGTCAGGTCGGATCCATAGACTAACGGAGAAAGGATCCGTACGGTCGTACCATCCCACCTTCTCTCCCAAAAGCACATAATTATAGTCGTCTACATAGAACGCTTTCCCGGAAATACCCGGTCCAAAATGCGGCTGAACTACTTTGCCTTTTACTGCCTGATTCACGACATCTGGCAGAACCGTATTTTTTACTTCATCAAAATCAGTATACGAGACCAGTTTTGATTCATATGACTTTGCGATAATTTCTTTTGAATACCGTTCAGGGTAAGCGACTTCCTTTGTCTCCTTGATTTCCTTTAAGATACCGTGCTGCTCCTCTATTTTCCGCTGTAAAAAGTCCAGAATTCCTCGTTCTTCTTCCGAGGTCAATAAAAGAGAAGGCCCAGGGGTTTGCCCTGGTCCATAGACTGCTGTTCCCAATTCATTGGTACGATTGAAGTAAGCAAATACTTCATAGTATTCTTTTTGAGAAATTGGGTCATACTTATGATCATGACAGCGGGCACATTCCATGGTGAGCCCGAGAAACGCCTTACTAAAGGTATTGACTCTGTCTGCTACATATTCCGTCCGGTACTCTTCAAAAACGATCCCTGCTTCCGAATTCTTCCGGTGCAATCGGTTAAAAGCTGTCGCAAGAATACTTTCCTGACTGGGTTGGGGTATCAGATCACCCGCCAACTGCCAGGTGACAAATTGATCATAAGGCATATTCCGGTTGAATGCCGAGATCACCCAATCACGCCAGGGAGAAAATGCGCGGTGCTTGTCGTCGAGATATCCATCGCTGTCGGCGTACCGGGCCACATCCATCCAGTCTGCAGCCATACGCTCCCCGTAGGCAGGTCTTGAAAGCAAAGTATCCACCAGTTTTTCGAGGGCTATCTCAGAAGGATCCGACAAGAAACGATCCGCTTCTTCGAGAGAGGGTGGCAATCCATTGAGATCAAAATAAAGCCTGCGAATGAGATTTTCAGGATTTGCCGGTGGGTTGGCCACCAATTTATGCTCCTTCAATTTCTCATTGATAAAATGATCGACCGGATGCTCATCGGGAGGGATCTTATTTTTTTGAGGTCGCTGGAAAGACCAGTGAGGTTCATATTCCGCACCTTCTTCTATCCATCTTATCAAAATGGCCCTTTCCTGATCCGTAAGGGAAAGCTTTGAATCGGGAGGAGGCATTTTCAAGTCAGGATCCTTGCTCACTATACGATGATAGACTTCACTTTTACGAAGATTACCCGGCACCACGGCTCGACGGCCTTCTTGATCCTTTAGGGTAGCATAAGCTGATTCGGCCTGATCCAGTCGCAGATCCCCTTTCCGTTTGGACGCATCGGGACCATGACAACTGAAACACCGGTCGGAGAGAATCGGCTTCACATCAAAGTTGTAGTCAATGCCCGCCACTATGTCGCTTTTTGCCCGATCCTGACAGGCCTGCATAGCCAGCATGATCAAAAAAAGCAAACTCCAACTTGAAATTTGATAATACATAATCGACTCTCTTAATCGGCAGGGGACTCACATTAAAGATAAGATATCCCTAAGCATTTCAGGCTTCACCGTTTTTTATTTATTTACCTCCTTAGAATGCATGCCCTATTTTTAATAAGTATAAATCAGGGGTAGATTTACATCCGGCACAATTATGGTAACTTACACGTCGTTAGAACACAAACTGATTGATACCTCCCTACCATCACCATCTACGGTCTTAAGAAATGAACTACTGACTGCACCAAAAGATCTAAGAAACACGTAGACACTCAAGCTAAAAAAGTTTATTAATTCTGCAACCAATGTGGCTGACGCCCCTGTATAGACAATCAAAAGAACAGCTTACGGACAAAATCATAAGTGACTGTCGTAAAGGCTCTGCCCGAGCGCAGAGACGTCTTTTTGAAATGTACTATTCAGATGGGATGAATACAGCTTTGAGATATAGCAATAATCCGGAGGATGCCAAGGAGATTCTATCGAATGCCTTTATTAGAGTATTTGAAAAACTTGACCAGTTCGATACGTCCAAGGTGTTTTTCCCCTGGTTTAGAAAAATCATAGTTCATGCCAGCAGCGATTTTTACCGCTACAAGAAAAACAATGTAATTTCTCTGGATAGTATACCTCAAGTAATTTTTGATGACCAGATCATTGATCGACTCGCATATGAGGAATTGCTGGAGATCATACAACGGTTACCGCCAGTTTTAAGATCGGTGTTCAACCTCTATTGTATTGAAGGTTACAAACACCAGGAAATTGCAGAAATTCTGGACATCTCTGAAGGAACCTCAAAATCACATTTACACCGGGCTAAGGCAAGGCTGCAAATAATGATCGCAGAATTCTCAAAAAGCAGGGACATTGGATCAATTCGACAAGAAGATAAAGCAAAAATTAGCAAAGGCACCTAAACATCAGGCAGATCCTGAAGTTTGGGCTGGCATTGCACCCTATCTTCCCACTTCGTTCCGGAGTGGAGGCTCCTCGTGGTTGCGCTATGCTTTTGGATTAGCCGCTCTTCTTGCATTATCTGGCTTGTTTTTCTGGTTAGGAACAAAATATGTAGGTTCTGAAAAACTTGAGGCAGAAATCAAAAGACTTTCAGCATCCGTACAATCGCTGGAATCTGAAAGGAACAACCCTTCCCCGGCGGTCTCAGACACCTTGGTAATCCGCGATACGATCTGGCAAATTTATTATCCAGGTCAGCAATATAGTTCACAGGGTATTCCTTCAGAAATACAGAATAAGATGCGCGTTCAAAGGCCCCGGTCGGAGTCAGCTCCTTACTTAGCTTCCTCTGTATTGCAATATCCCGTATCAAACAAATTAAAAGAGGTGCTGGCAAAGAATTATGTCAGTCTGCTCAGGGGACGGGGTTCGAAGGAAAACAATCCGGCAACTTCAACCGGGAGGACTAATAAAGACCAGGCTACGGCGCATCGTCTTGCCTTATTACGTAATATAAACCACTACGTGACTTCCAAATTCAGAAGAAATATTCGTTTGCATCCCTATCAGGGTCTGAATGCGGAAGAAATCATCGCTTTGGAAAAATCGAAACGAATCTGGAAGGCTCTGATCCCCGATCATTATCGAATCGGTCTGGTGGCAGGGGGATTAAATCTACTGCTACCTGAGGCAGAACATGCCCAGGAATGGGTCAGTGGCTTTCAAGCAGAACTTTTCTTCTCCCGCAGCATAAGTCTGGAGACTGGCCTACGCTATCGATATGCCCACCTGAAGCAAGAGCATGAGATTCACGAAATCAAATTTCCCCTGCCGGATAATTTGCAGAACGGCGATCGCATTAAAGAATTTTACAGCACATCGCAGTATTTGAATATTCCCCTGCAAATAAAATACACCTATCCACTATCCCGTCGATTTTATCCCTATCTGAAAAGTGGCGTTTTAGTCGGTGCTCCCATTTCGGAGGACTACAAGTATGAGGTGATCCGCAATGGGCAAGAAATTAACTTAACGGCCGGCAATAATGGATCTGCCTGGGCTTTGAATTCATATTTAGTGGGATTGGGCATGGAATACAATCCAAATTACAGAATAACCTATGCACTGGATTGGGAGGGTAGATTTCCTATTAGTAAATCATCTGAGAACGAGTTCCAGGCTCAGAAAGGACTTGGCATGAGACTTGGGATATATTATAATTTATAAAAACAAAAAATAACCAATAAATCAGCGAATGACAGTCACTGTCTTTTCAAAACAAATTTGTGATCCCGAAAGAAATGACATTTTGCAACCGGAATTCAACTTTGAATGAATTCCGGTTATTCTCGAAAAGAGCAATTTATCTAAAATGGGATCAACAGTTCATCGAATTTATATAAGTATTCTGGTTGCTATAGTAATTGCGTCCGCCATACTTATATTCTATTATGGATTACCGTACTATCAAACTAATCTTGAGGAACGTTTTTATCGAAGCGACCACAATCTATACAAGCCAAGTGGATTAGTTGGACATGGGTTAGGGATCATTGGAACCTTATTAATTGTCGTAGGAGTATCCTCATATATGATCAGAAAAAGATCACGCCTCATGTCTAGATTGGGATTAATCAAACACTGGCTTGAATTTCATATTTTCCTTTGTACTCTAGGGCCTATAATGATCCTTGGGCATACGGCGCTAAAATTCGGAGGCATTGTTTCCATAAGCTTCTGGAGCATGGTTGCCGTGGTTGCCAGTGGGGTAATCGGAAGGTTCATCTATCTGCAAATACCAAGAACCATCGAAGGAAGGGAATTAAGCCTAAATGAAGTAAAAGAAATCCGGGAAACAATTAATAGCCAACTGCAATCGATCGGAATTTCTTTTGCCGGAACCAATGCCACTGTTAATTTAAATGCAATCGCTGAAAATAACTTTTTTGAAAATATAATTTATAAACGACAATTAATACGACAGCTCAAAAAACAATTAAAAGACCAAAATCTGGAACATGCACAAAGGTCTGAAATAGTCCGTCTGGTAAAAAATGAAATGGCCTTAAGCAGTAGGATTGGAAGATTACAAACAATGCAGAAACTGTTTAGATACTGGCATGTCGCCCACTTACCCTTTGCCATCGTCATGTTGGTGATCATGCTTATCCATGTAGCAGTAACAATTACTTTTGGTAACACCTGGATTTTTTAAAATATGGAGGTTTTAATTGAGCAAATTATTATTTATGGAGGCACTGGGATTCTTTGCCTGATCATTCTAATTGTTTACCTGCGCAGACAGAACAAGGTATCCAAGATAACAGAACAAAAAATTGAAAAAGCAAAAATTCATGGCCTTTTTGAGCCTTTATCGCTGCATCCGGTGATTGACGGAGGGTCTTGTATCAATTGTGGTTCATGCGTAAAAGCTTGTCCTGAAAAAGATATACTTGGAATTATTGATAACCGGGCCACTACCATCAATGCTTCCAACTGCGTAGGGCATGGAGCTTGTTTTCATGCCTGCCCTGTGGAGGCCATCAGTTTGTGTATCGGCACCGAGAAAAGAGGCGTTGATCTGCCCCATGTCAATCAATCATTTGAAACAAATATCCCCGGAATCTATATTGCGGGAGAACTGGGAGGAATGGGATTGATCCGAAATGCGGTTCGTCAGGGTCAGCAGGCAGTGGAAAATCTGATCGGAAAACTTGATCGATTTGGAGATGCTGAGTATGACCTGCTAATTATCGGTGGCGGCCCGGCCGGGATCTCTGCCTCTCTCACAGCAAAAGAAAAGGGTTTAAAAAGTGTTACACTTGAACAGGACACGCTGGGCGGTACTGTATTTACTTTTCCCCGGTCCAAGATAGTCATGACCGCTCCGATGAATCTGCCCGGACACGGTAAAGTGAAGCTTTTCGAAACCAGCAAAACGGAATTATTAGAACTCTGGAATACGGTCCTGGATCGGAATAAAATAAGCATTAGGGAAAATAAAAAAGTAGAGGAAATCATTGAAGAAGATGGACGATTTACGGTCAAAACCAAACAGGGTGACACCTATACGGCAAAAAATGTTCTGCTGGCAATCGGAAGAAGAGGCACACCCCGGAAACTAAATGTCCCAGGAGAACAGAAAGAAAAAGTAGCCTACCGCTTGCTTGAACCCGAGCACATCCGAAATAAAAATGTGCTGGTGGTCGGCGGAGGTGACTCTGCTATTGAGTCTGCTCTTTTATTGGCAGAGGAAAATCAGGTCGCCCTCTCCTATCGCAGCGACGTCTTTAAAAGACTTAAACCAAAAAACAAAGAACGCATCACCGCAGCAATCGAAAAAGGGGAGGTCGAGGTAAAGTTTAACACGAATGTCAAGGAAATTCTTGATGATAAGATCATCCTGACGGAAGCAATAGATGGACAGGATATCTCGATGCCCAATGATCTGGTGTACATTTTTGCCGGAGGAGAGCTTCCCACTAAGTTTCTGGAAAAAATCGGTATTAAGATTACCAGAAGATTTGGTTACGCAATCTTGAAACATAAGAAGAATCAAAATTAAAACCCAAGATTGTGAGCAGGTTGAAGATTTTTCTCTTGTTATTTTTTCTCAGCCCGGCCGTGCTGAGTATGGCTCAATTATCACCCGGTGATCTGACAAGATACCATGCTGATCTGGAAGGCCTTTTGAATTGCACCAAATGTCATGATCTCGGTGAAGGAATTTCCGAAGCCAAATGCCTTGATTGTCACGCTGAATTAAAACAACGAATTGACAGAAACAAAGGTTATCACAGTTCTTCAGAAGTCAAGCCTAAGTCATGCGTGGAATGTCACAATGATCATCATGGCAGAAATTTCGAAATTATCCGATTCGACGAAGAGACTTTCGATCATGAACTGACCGGATATAAACTGGAAGATGCTCACTTTGAAACTAAGTGTACAGACTGTCACAAGGATGAATTTATCGACAATCAAGAGATACGGGACAAAGAATATACCTTTCTGGGACTAAATACAGAATGTCTGACCTGCCATGACGATGCCCACCAGGGCACACTGAAGAATGATTGTGCCAGTTGCCATGATTTCAAAGCTTTTAAGCCAGCCTCATTGTTTGATCATGCGAAGTCAGAATTCCCATTGAAGGGCAAGCATCTTGAGGTAGACTGTATAGAATGTCATCCCATCAGTCAAAAAAATGGTCAGGAATTCCAGGAATTTGCCGGGATCGATTTCACAAACTGCACCTCGTGTCACGAAGATCACCATCAGGGAGAATTTGGCCAAAACTGCACTGAATGCCACACGGAGGAATCCTGGCATATTTTTAAGGGAATGGGGAACTTTGATCACAATAAGACCCACTTTCCATTGACAGGCAAGCACCGTACAACGAAATGCCTTGATTGTCACACAAATGGGACAAATAACAAATATCCTTTCAAGGAATTTGTAAACTGGAAATCCTTCGACTGTGTTAAATGCCATGAGGACGTCCATGAGAGTAAATTGGGCACAGACTGTGCAGCCTGTCATAGCACCCGTTCCTTCACCTCCCTAAATAAGGAAAACGATTTCGATCATGCTCAAACTGATTATCCACTTGAGGGCAAACACATTGAGGTGGATTGCAAGGAATGTCATGTTAGCAATAGTAAAATCGAACCCCTTGAATTTGACCGATGTGCTCATTGTCACGAAGATTTTCACCAAGGACAATTCGCTAACGATCAAGGAGTTACTCCTGATTGCGCCCAGTGCCATATTGTTCAGGACTTTGCAGAATCAAATTTTACTATCGAAGATCATAGTAAAACAGCCTTTGTCCTTGAGGGAGCACATATAGCCACTCCCTGCTTTGCCTGCCACCTGAAAAATGATAGTTGGGAATTCCGCGAAATAGGCCAGCGCTGTAACGATTGTCATGAAGATGTTCATGACGGAATCCTTGACCCCAAATTTTACCCAGACCACGACTGTAAGAAATGTCACACCACTGAAGCCTGGCCGGATATTGATTTCGATCATAATCAGACAAATTTTGCGTTGGAGGGAAAACATTTGGAGACTCGCTGCAACGATTGTCACCTTGACCACGGTATAGATAAGAAACACCAACTATTTTCCGGACTCACTTCCGTTTGTATGCATTGTCACGACGACATACATCAGGGTCAGTTCATGAATGAAGGACTCACTGAATGTAGTCGATGTCATGCGTATGATAACTGGGAAGCGAGTTTATTCGATCACAATGCTACCAATTTCAGGTTAGATGGAGAGCATTTAAAGGTTGAGTGTACGGGGTGTCACAGCAAGACCACTAAAAACGGCCTTGAATACATAGATTATAGAATCGAAGATTATAGATGCGCTGCTTGTCACTTATAGTTATCTTCCTCGGGATTGTGTCCTTAAAGGCACAATCTCCGCATGGCGGTAACTTTATCCTTGACTGCGCGCTGTGTCATAACTCCAATAGCTGGGATCTGGATCGATCAATTTACTCCTTTCAGCACGACACCACGGAGTTCCCGCTCGAAGGTCAACACGCTCTGGTCGATTGTAAACTTTGCCATTCGTCTCTTATCTTTTCGGACACTCCCACTGACTGTAGAAGCTGCCACCAGGATATACATAATCAGACCGTGGGCCCGGATTGTGCCCGTTGTCATAATTCAGATCATTGGCTGGTGGAGAATATATCTCAAATTCATCAGGAAAACGGATTTCCCCTTCTGGGTGTCCATTATCTTGTTGATTGCAATGATTGCCATCAGGCTGGAGATGAACTTAGATTTGAGCCGTTAGGTAATGAATGTCTTACTTGTCATGAAAGTGATTTTTTGAATACAACCAGCCCAAATCATACGGAAGCCGGCTATTCATCCGAGTGCACTGAGTGTCATACCATCAATTCATTTGCCTGGACGGCGTCCGGTTTCAACCATGATTTCTTTCCCCTAACCGACGGTCACCAAATTGAAGATTGTGCTCAATGTCATCAGGGTGCCGGATATAGTGACATCTCTGGGGACTGCATCAGTTGTCATCAGCAAGATTTTTTAGCGGCAGATCAACCCGATCACCAGCAGAATGGCTTTTCAAATGATTGTGCGGAATGTCACTCACTCAAAGTAAATTGGTCTCCTGCCGCCTTTAAAGGACACGATGAAGAATTCTTCCCGATCTATTCGGGTGCGCATGGTGGTGAGTGGGATCAGTGTCAGGATTGTCACCAGAGCGGTAACAACTATAGTTTATTCACCTGTCTTGAATGTCATGAACACAATCAGGGAGAGATGGATAAAGAACACCGAAATGTACAAGGTTACAGCTACAATAGCACTTCCTGTCTGGCCTGTCATCCCACTGGCAACAGTGAGTCGGTATTCGATCATAGCCGAACTGCCTTTCCGCTTACCGGATCACACACGACAGTTGAATGTCTGGAGTGTCATTTGAATGGCTATGCCGGAACGTCCACCCAATGTGTCGATTGTCACAATGCAGATTTTGACCTTGCTCTCAACCCGGATCACCGCAATTTAAATTTTTCTTCTGATTGCGCTTCCTGTCACACTACCCAACCGGAATGGAAACCGGCACTCATGCCTAATCACAATGAATTTTTTGTTCTTAATGGAGCCCATGCAGGGATAGCGGCAGACTGTGCATCTTGTCATTCGTCAGATTTCGGTAGCACCCCCAATACTTGTGCCGGATGTCATATTGATGATTACCGGGCGACCACCAATCCACCCCATGAGAATTCCGGATTTTCAGATGACTGTGCGGCATGCCATTCAGAAAATGCGTGGCAACCGGCCAGCTTTGATCATGATGCCATGTATTTCCCCATTCATACGGGAGCCCATAACGGTACCTGGAATGAATGTACCGAGTGTCATACTACCAGTGGAAATTATATGGCTTTCAGTTGTGTAGAATGTCATGAGCACAATCAGGATAAGACCGATGCGGAACACCTGGGGATCAGTGGATATGCATTTAACAGCGATGCATGCATCGGATGTCACCCAACCGGTTCTGCAGAAGGGGCATTTGATCACAATACCACTGACTTCCCACTGACCGGAGCACATACTACCGTAGACTGTAATCAATGTCATGTCAACGGATATGCAGGAACTTCTACCATCTGTAAAGATTGTCACATCGCTGACTACAACCAGGCAATAAATCCTAACCATCAGCAGCTCGCCCTATCGAATGATTGTGCAAGCTGCCATACCACCCAACCCGGGTGGACGCCAGCTACTTTCGATGTGCATAATCAATACTATGTAATCACCGGGGCCCATTCCGCTTTTGCTTCGGACTGCGCCGCCTGCCATACCGATGCCAATTATGCCAATACCCCTAATACCTGTGCCGGGTGTCATATCGATGATTATAATGCGACGACAGATCCCAATCATCAGGCAGAAGGATATTCAACGGAATGCAATATCTGTCATAGTCAAAATGCCTGGGAACCGGCAAACTTTGATCACAATCAGACCAATTTCCCCTTAACCGGAGCACATAATTCCGTAGACTGTAATCAATGTCATGTCAACGGATATGCAGGAACTTCTACCATCTGTAAAGATTGTCACATCGATGACTACAACCAGGCAACGAATCCTAACCATCAGCAACTCGCCCTATCGAATGATTGTGCAAGCTGCCATACCACCCAACCCGGGTGGACGCCAGCTACTTTCGATGTGCATAATCAATACTATGTAATCACCGG
>JAGQWZ010000302.1 GCA_020436835.1 Saprospiraceae bacterium
ATATATCAAAAGTTTACGAAGAAGGCATAACAAAATACATTATTGAAACTAATGAAGGGGATATTGAAATCCAAACTGATGAATACACACAAATTATCCGGAAAGATCCAATCCTTCAAGAGTATCAAGCATTGACAATTGAAGCTAGAGGTCCTATAAGTTTCTTAGATAGAATTAAGGGTGATAAATCGTAAAATATGAATGTAAAAATCAAAGAGGAATTTATTTAACAGATGCTAACACGGCGCGATAACGACCATCCCGTCTAAAAGAGAGCTACTAGTAAAGATGAAAATGAAACAATCAACAAACACATCGTAACTTAGGAGAAGTGATAACCTGGTGGGACGGCATACGCGCCCAAAACGTTACCCAAAAAAAAGAAAGCTTTTGAACACAAAAAAACTCATTTTTAGCACGGTTGTAATATTTATCATGTATGTCTTGATGGATCTCACTTTTTATGGTCTGTTTGAAGAGAAAATGGCAGGAAAAGCGGATCGGCCAGCATCGGAACAAAATCAACTGTTGCCTTTTATCTTTTTTGGACTATTCCTCGCTTCATTTCTATTTTCCTATTTGTTTGATAAGTTATCTGATGAGGAAGACAAAATCAGGGAAGGAACTAAGTATAGAATTATTCTAGGGACATTTATGTACTTGCCCCTGTTCTTAATCTTCTATGCGACGAGGGACACTCGACCGCTTGACGCGTGGTTGATCAATGCAGCCTTTCATATAATCCAATTTGGCATTTTTGGTATTGTGGTCGCCTATATCCGAGGGAAAGTCATTATAGATTCATCAGGCGAATAAGTTTAACTTAACTTATTGAATATAATTCATAATACCTGCGTCGCCACAGGATATTAATACATGCTCTTCAGATCCGGCATCGCCCTGTCAAAATAGCAGGCATGAGCGAATACATCAAGACTTAATGGGTGAAGCAGAAAAAATAATAAAAAAGATTTCAGAATATGCAGGGATTGGATTCGGAGTATATAAAGACTACGGTGCTGCACAAATTCTTTATATAAACAGGGGATACAAACCTGACGGAAATGGATTGGTGAAAAATTCGATACCTTTAAAATATGGAGAAATAATAACTGTCGACGATAGTGTAGTATTCTGTTTAACAAAGAAACTATAAGAAAGAAAACGGATGAGAACATGCGATGACCACATCAGCCACCCTATCGGGATGCCCGTTGGATAGCACAAAACAGCTGTACTTCATTCTGACAAACCATCAGAATATTGAACAGGATCTGAATAACACTCGAATTTCCCGGAATTCTATTACCGCACGAAGATCTTTTGCTTTAACCGTCCCTGATCGTCTGAAAGAAAATAGATACCAGGATGCAGTTGATCCAGATTTATCTCCAGGGTTGATCCTTTCATTTCCTGGGTCAAACATTGAATTCCACTGGCATTGTACAGGGAAATCCGGGTTTGAATACTATTTCCACCTTCCACGATCAGCATCTTTCTGCTGGCCAGGTATTTCGCCTGTAGTTGATTGCGCTGCGCCGCATTGATGAAAATTACATTCGAAGCCAGGGTATTGGTCCCGTCAAGATCATACTGCTTCAGGCGATAATAATTATCGCCTTCAAAGTACCGCATGTCCTCGTACTGATAGGTTTCGGATTTGTAGGAATTTGATTGTCCGGGGATACGCCGTATGGGATCAAAATGTATCCCGTCTGCAGACCGCTCCAATTCAAAATAATCATTGTTTAATTCCTGTGCCGTCTGCCAGGTCAGGACGACCCTGTCTGCTTCAAAACGGGCATCAAAAGAAACCAATACGACGGGTAAACTCTGGTTGGGCACGCAATTGCCTGCATTGTCACATGATCCGGAAGCACAGGTTGATCCCTGGCAAGAACCATTGCTGGCCGTATATGCAACCCAGCGGGTTGAAAATGTCAATCCGCACGGAGCATGAAATTTAATGGGCCCGATGGGAACATTTGTCCCCGGTGACCAGTCCGTGGTACACGAATCAAAGTAAATCATTCCGTCCGATCCGGTAATTAAAATATGAACCGGCTTACCTCCCTGTCCGGTAAATGTCGAGCGATACGTCACTTCGTAATTACATATACCTGATCCTGGTACACCACAGGTTCCGGTACTGTCTGAACACATAAAGCCGTCATGGGAGTCAATATCCGGACATGAGCTTGGGGATTGGGCCAGCATAAAATTAGTCATAAACAGGAATCCTATCCCGGTCAGAAGGGACTTAACATGTTTGGGTGCATACATTGGTACAACTTTTTAGTAAGGTTTGGACGAAATATACTCAGTAAGTCACGTCCTTAAATAAAACAGGGCCCTGGCAAACCAAAGCCCTGATTTTCCATGGTAGCCTCGCTAGGGATCGAACCTAGACCGCAGGTTCCGGAAACCTGTATACTATCCATTATACTACGAGGCCCGTTGGGGATGCAAAGATAATCAATTGATGTGAAATTGGGATTATAGATGTTAGAATCACCAGCATAATTCAACAGGCAATTCCTACCTTGTGCCCCCATCGAAAGCATCAAGTCATGCGACCATCCATCACATCCTACATCAACGCTCTAATGCAACTTCCCACCCACCGCATCGATAAAGTCCTCGAACTCCTCAGCGGGGGTGCTACCATCCCCTTCATCGCCCGCTACCGCAAGGAGATGACCGGCAGCCTCGACGAAACCGAAATCGCCCGCATCGCCGAGCTAAAAAAGCAGTACGATGAGATCACTCACCGGCAGGACTTCATCCTGGATACCATCCGCAATCAGGAGAAACTCACCCCGGAACTGGAACGCACCATCCTGCAGACGATGGATCCGGCTATCCTGGAAGACCTCTACCTGCCCTTTAAAGTGAAGCGGAAAACCCGCGCCACCAAAGCCAAAGAACTCGGCCTGGAGCCGCTGGCG
>JAGQWZ010000303.1 GCA_020436835.1 Saprospiraceae bacterium
AAAAGCGAGAAGAATATATGGGGACCCAGCCAATTTCCTAGAAGCCTTTGGAAGGAGACAATGGTCCATTACTCTAAAGTCACCGAGGCAACTTAACAGTGCATTTTCATTTTCGATTCTATGCTCTGCCGGCAAAATTTGCCCTCTATATTGTATAAGCATTTTCATTAATATTTTGATAAGAATGAATATTGAGATGAACCTGAGTAATGTCGATTAATTGTGTTTTAAAAGTACCTGGTTGCTCCAAGGGGTTTGGTTCTTCCTGTTTTTCCAATAGAAGATGGGTCCCCATAGTTTCCAACCACTTGATATTAGCAGAATAGAAATATAGAGCCACCATATGTTGCGATTGGTCGTGAATATGCGATCGAATAATTTCAAATCGATAGTGCTCAAAATGAATGGAATTTTCTCCCTGCTTATTCACTATATCAGGTATTATGCCTTTAAGATCACGAATGATCCCAAAGGCAGCGGTACTCACTAAGTAATGTAGTTTTTCCGCTTGAGGAAATTCCTTTAATAAATCAATGAAAAAAGGAAATTCCCCTTTGGGATCATAAAATTGAGACTGCATAAAATATTCCCGGTGAGTAGTTTGGTGGACTTTCTTCTCCCAGTGCACCGAGGACTGATGATCAATGATCTTCTTGTAGGAAAATTGTATCGTTCTCATGATTCACTATGCGTTCACAACAATAGTATGTTCGAGAGTATAGCCATCGGAAATACTTCCGGAAATTGAAGCTAATTCATTTTCATAGCCATCACTGAAGACATTATCACGCTCGTTGCTCGTATCCTGTGTCCCGTTTTTATAGAAATTAGTTGCATTAGTGAATACATGATCACAAACGGACTCGGAAAAAGCGATTTGGGTGACTAAAAGAGACTTACCGCTCGAATCGTAAACATGTACATGAATATGGGTTGCTCTGCCTGAATACCAGCCCGGAAATATTGACGTAAATTTTACCAGGCCATCGGCATCGGTTGTTTGCCTACCTCTCAAGAAATGCACGTTACTGAAATTGGCGCTTTGCATCTGGGTACCTCCATACTCTGAATAATATCCATTGGCATCACAGTGCCAAATATCCACAATTACTCCCGACAATACCGTACAGCCCTGGGTTGCATCCTTGATCGTGATGTTGACATCCATTTGTACACCCTCACGGTCATTTCTGATGTCATTCCTTACCAGGGAACTGGGATCTTTGGTGGGAAAAGGTCCGGCTGTTTCGGAGTTAGTGACGGAGCAATTCTGGGCAGAACTTCCATTGTTTGATCCCTCACTGCTCGTTCCTTCTCCATCTACAACATCCAATTCGGAGTCCTTCACACAAGCAACCAGGGCAGAGGTTGTAAATAAGCTAAGTCCTGCTTTTCGCAGAAATTCAATTCTTTTCATGATGATCTTTTGACACTAAAGCAGTGATCAGTGGTTATGTACTCACTGAAATGGCTGAGAAAAATGTTAATAAAATGGTAAAATATAACTGAAGTTGTTCTTGCTGATCTATCGACTGATCACTGGGGCTTGGCTAATAGATTGAGAAAGTGAATTAACTTGAAATTCCTATTTTCGATCAACAGAATTAAACTGCCGTTTTAATGATTGTATCCAGATATCTTCCTCTAGTCCTTTTCTTCATGCCTCTAATCTTACTTTCACAGAATAAATTCAATGTGGATGGTCTTCAGGTAGAGTACCAAAGCGAACCGATGGGTTTGGATGTAACCCACCCTTCCTTCGGTTGGCAAATGAAATCGGAGACAAAAGAACGGGGACAAAAGCAAACGGCCTATCGTATCACGGTGAGGGACGAAGCAGGATCGGTGATTTGGAGCAGTGGAAAAGTCCAGTCAGGCACTTCTCACAATATCAACTATGCTGGAGAAAGCTTGTCCCCCCAAACCCGTTATGAGTGGGTAGTTGAAGTATGGAATCAGGAAAATGAAGTCCAACAGGCCGGCTCCTGGTTTGAAACAGGATTACGCTGCTCGAGTGATCAGGATAACCAGTGGATGGGTGCAAAATGGATCGGGGCCGGAGCTGAAGACATGGTCTTGTACTCGCACTATCTATCAGTGTTTAAGGTTGAGTACAGTCTTATGTTGGATCAAACATCCGGCTCCACCAGAGCCTCATTTATAGTAGGTGCCAATGATGAACGGTTGATGCACAAAGACCTCAATCTGATGCAGGTGCGAAATGAAAATGACCAGGCATACATTGCCTTTGAGCTGGACATTTCAGCATTGGAGAAATCCGACGGTCAAGCTGTTTTGAATGTGTACCGGGTTGGTTACCACACCGAAGACAAAGAAGATATTCCATTTAGACATTTTGTAATTTCCGAAGATTTGATAAACCGGGAAAATCGATATAAAAATCACCGTTTTTTGATTGATTGTAATTTCGGTCTCTTTGATGTCTATCTCAACGAGAGGACTCTTGAAAATAAAATTAGCCAGGACGACCCAACCACTGGCCGGTTTGCGAGCAGGGGCATGAACCTAAACCCAATTGGGAGAGGAAATAATTTTATTAGCTTTCCGATGTTAGCCGACATTGGTTTCAAACTGGCACAAAATCAAAGTGCTTTTTTCAGCGAAGTGCAAATCAAACACTTTCGTTATCCTTCTAATATTATATTCTCAGAATCATTAAGCAATAAGAATGAATACCATGGAATATTCTACCCCACCGTGGTAAAAGGAAGCTGTACTATTGCAGATTCCGCTTATAAGTTAAATGGTGGCGAGCGAGGAATTTTAATCACCGCTGACCCCAGTCATGATAGCCCTCCGATGCTGCGTAATTCATTTCATACCAGGGAAAAAATAAAAAAGGCAAGGATCTATTGTACCGCCAGGGGAATTTATGAACTCTATGTGAATGGACAACGGATAAGCGACGATTATTTTAATCCCGGTCTGACGCAGTATAACAAGACGCACCATTATCAAACTTACGATGTGACAGAGGTGGTCAATGCAGGTTCGGAGAATGTAGTAGGTGCCTGGCTGAGTGAAGGTTGGTGGAGCGGAAATATCACATATAGTGGTGAAAACTGGAACTACTTTGGAGATCGCCAATCGTTTCTCTGCAAGATGGTCATTACTTATGAAGATAATACCGAGCAGACCATTGTCACAGATCCGGAAAACTGGAAATACTACAGTGAAGGACCGCTACGCTATGGCAGTTTTTTCCAGGGTGAGGTATATGACGCACGATTGGAAAATAAGACGATGGGATGGAGCGAATCGGGATTCTCGGAGGAAGGTTGGAAGCCGGCTGTTATCATTCCTTTGAAGGGTAGTGCTTATCAGGGAACTTTTACTGATTTTCGAGGTAACAGCTCGACATTCAATTATGATGATTTTAAAATAATAGGTCAGGTTGGTCCCTCAGCGACGGTGGTAAAAGAGCTTTCAGTCCAAAAAGTTGATCAGGTAAGACCAGGTGTTTTCGTATATGATCTGGGACAAAACATGGTTGGATTTCCCCGGATTAAGATTAAAAATGGTCAAAAAGGTCAGAAAATATTTCTTCGATATGCAGAAGTTAAATATCCTGACCTACCGGATTACCAGGAAAATGTGGGAATGATCATGCTGGAAAATATCCGGGCGGCTCTCGCTCAAGATGTATATATATTAAAAGGAGGTGATCAAATAATTCAACCCCGGTTTACTTTTCATGGATTTCGATTTTTAGAAATTACCGGAATAGAAGAAGCAATACCACTGCAGGATATCAAGGGCATGGTGGTTAGTTCTGTAAACGAATTGACTTCAGACTACCAGACTTCAAATGAACTAGTAAACAAATTGTGGGAAAATATTACCTGGTCCTTACGCGGTAATTTTCTGTCTATACCCACTGATACCCCAGCAAGAAATGAACGCATGGGGTGGAGTGGGGATATCAACGTTTTTTCACGAGCAGCCACATTTCTCGCTCAGGTAAATCAGTTCTTGAAAAGACATCTTATGGCGATGCGGAATATCCAACGAGCAGATGGACGATTTCCTGATGTAGCCCCCGTTGGAGGCGGCTTTGGCGGTACTCTTTGGGGAAGTGCCGGTATCACGGTTGCCTGGGAAACTTTTCTTCAATATGGAGATAGTTCCCTTTTGCAGGAACACTATCCATCCATGAAGGCTTATATGGAATTTCTAAATTCTAAAATTGATCCGTTAACCGGTGTACTCAACGAAGGTCCACTCGGAGACTGGCTGAGTCCTGAAGGAAATAAGAACGACAATACTCTATTTTGGGCTGCATACCATGCTTATGATCTCGAGATCATGAGCAAAGTGGCAAAAATTCTGGGGAAAAAAGAGGAGGCAGAAATATTCTCAGAAAAATTTCGGGAGCGGAAAGATTTCTTCAATAAAACGTATGTCGATCCGGTAACTTTTAAGACCGTAAAATCCGGCGTACAGACCGGATTCATGGGTCCTCCCGGTGCCAGTGAGGCGGATCGTGAAAATGCAAAGGGCAAAATAATCGATACGCAGGCTTCCTATGCCATCCCATTAGCTTTCGATTTGTTTAACGAGCATACCAAGCCTCATATAATCCAGAACTTCGCTAACACCATTGAAAGGAAAAATGACGATGACCAGGGAATCCGCCGCCCGGAATACTCTCTGATGACTGGTTTTATCGGCACTGCTTCTCTCAGTGAGGCGCTATCAGAAAATGGCATGGATTCGTTAGCCTACCGGATTCTTCAACAAACATCTTATCCTTCTTGGCTGTATTCGGTTATCAATGGGGCAACGACCATCTGGGAACGACTAAATTCATACACTATCGAAGATGGATTTGGAGGAAATAACAGCATGAACTCCTTTAACCATTATTCCTTTGGTGCGGTAGCAGCGTGGATGATTAATTATTCATTAGGGATTCGGAGAAATGAAGATTCTCCGGCATTCAAAAGATTTATTCTGAATCCCAGACCTGATCCGGATCAACATATGACCTGGGCAAAAGGATCTGTACAAACCCTTTATGGAAAAATATCCAGTAGCTGGGAATGGAACGATAATCAATTATTAATTAAGGCAACCATACCTGCCAATACCTCTGCGCAGCTGATCTTGCCCCGGGGCATTGGCAATATTTCCGAGTCTGGTCAACCCTTGAATGTGGCCAAAGGAATCACCTTCATTAGTCAGACTGTTGAGAACATCCAGTTGAATTTGCTTTCCGGAGATTACGAATTTACTATCATGTCGAATGATTAATTGTCCGCTCAATGTCACCAATTTATCAACCGGCGAATATTTCCTCCACGTACTAAATTCATTTCATCTTCGGTGTATCCGGCGCAATGGGCTTCAATAATATCAGGCGTACCACTGCCCCACACCACGCGATTGGGTCCAAATTCCCGGATCACCCTACGGGTGAAGGGGAGTGCGCTCTTATACAGTGGTTCATCCTTGGCAAAATGATTTAATCCGGACAATTTCATATAACATTGAGGAAAACGGGCAAGTTCAAGGACTTCGGCAAATTCGGCAGCATTTCCCAGATGCGGTTCTGCCAAATGGTCGATCAGAACCTTCGATCCCGGATATTCTTCCATCAATTTTGCGGCCTGGTAGGCATAATCCGGTCCGATATGCAGTTCGAGGACGAGATCAAGTTCATATGCCTGTTGCCAAAGCTTGATCACTCCGGGATCTGCGAAAGATGTCAGGTAAGCTTCGTTTCCCTTAAGCGCATGAAAACGGGTGGCCACAATACGCGGTTCAGCTTCCACCAATTGCTTTAGCTTCCTGGGAGCTTCCGAATCCCGGGGATAAAATAGACTGGTGCCCCTCAGTCGATCCGGCTCTCTTCTAAGGCAGTCAAGGATCAATCGATGGTCATCTCCATAAGGTTCCGGATGGACGATGACCGCCCGGTCGATACCTTCAGTATTCAAACGTTCAAGGTAGGATTTTAACGGATCGGCAGCATTTTGTGTGACATCCGGCCGGTAAGTAGCTTTCGCATGAAACGGATATCTAGTGGTGTCCGGACTAAAAATATGCGCATTCCATTCGATGATTTCTCCCTTTTTTTCTGGATCCGCAGAAAAAGATTCTTTTGCACCTGTGAAAGCTGTTTTTATCGTTGATGCAGAAATAGCGCCAACCGTTAGTGTTTTAAAAAGTGACCTTCGATTCATTACTTTATTAATTGAAGAAGAAGCATTGACAAAGTAAACCACATGGAAAATCCCAATTTACCAAAAAATATCAAAGGTATTCCGGCAAGTGGAACTTCGATATAGATCACTAACCAGCTGCACTGGAGCAGTTATTATTTCCAGAGCTACATTACGAATCCATTGACCGGTTTCAACGGGTCAGGAATATTCTGGTCACCCAACATTTCCCTCATATCAATCTCGATAGTTCGAGCGATGGAGCTGATCGGCACATCATTATAAGTACCTTCAAAAGGATTTTCAGAATAATCACCGATTTTTTCCATGAGAAAAAACACCCAAATGACCAGGGCAGACATTGGTATAGTGGCCCACACCCACATTTCTCCCCGGATATTGAAAAGGTCTAACATACCGAAAGGAACAAACACACTGAAAATAAAAGCGAGCCACAGAGAGGTCGATGCATATTGCCGGGGAAAGGGGAAATTCTTTATCCGTTCGCTCTTGCCCTGGTCCTCGTAGAATGAGCGGATCAAATCATGAAATTCCATATGACGAAAGTCTTCAAAATAATTCTGGTCTCTTAATTCCTGCAAGCGGCTTGATTGCTTTGCCAGTATCAGGCTGGCAATATTGGACTTTGACTTATAAAATTCAAATTCGTCATCCGAAATATAATGCCTCATCTCATGGTCAAGATTTTCGTAATATTCTTCACAAATGGTGGGATTAATACTTTTAATTCTTTCACTGGTATGTTCCCATTCGCGGCTCAATCTCAATTGAAAGCGCAGGGCAGTCAACCAGGCAACATGCCGGTAAATGATCTCACGTTGATATTCTTCCACACCAGGTCCCTGAAAAAAGGCCATCACCGCAGCGCTGAAAGTCCTGCTATTATTAACAATACTACCCCATATTTTCCTTGCTTCCCAGGTACGGTCATAAGAACTGTTATTCTTAAATCCAAGGTAAAAAGCCACCGCAATACCAATGACACTGATTGGTTGCCATGGCAGGGAAGTATTGATCCGGGTAAAATAAAATACAGCAGTGATGACAGCTGCATATATCGCTCCCCAAATAAAAGGTTTACTTGACCAACCAAAGGTCATCCAAAACCCGTAATTTCTTTTAATGTACATCTACTTGTATTAAATGGTTATTTTTTCACCAGGAAAGCTTTTACTTGGGACTTTCAAGCGGCTCTCTTTTCCGGAAAAATAGGAAAAATCATTTTTTCAGTATGCCGGATCACGGAAATATCCACACTGGTGAGTATGGACTCATGACTTAATTGCTGAAATAATTCGAAAAGGCTGGAAACCGGACTATTATTGAAGTCAATGATAATATCTCCCTCCCTAAGTTGAGACCGGGAACCCGGGCTGTTTTTTTCGATACGCACTATAAACAAACCCTTTTGTTGCTTTAGTCCATAGTGTCTTTGTAATTTAGGATTTAATTGAATTTCTTGTAAAATGAGTCCCAGCCGGGCCCGGAACACCTTGCCATTTCTAATCAACTGATCTGCAATTGATTTGGCCTTGTTAACATCGATACTGAGACTCAGACCCTGGGCGCCCTGAATTATTGCGGTATTGACTCCCACTACTTTTCCCTGGTAATCCGTCAGTGGTCCTCCGGAATTACCGGGATTAAGCGAGACATCGGATTGGATTACATTGTCGATAAGCATCCCGGTTTTAGTGCGGATGGTACGTCCCAACCCACTGATCACACCTGCGGTAACACTTTGCTGAAATCCCAGTGGATTTCCCACGGCAATGACCAGCTGACCTATTTGAAGGTCATCTGAATTACCCAAATGAGCAAAAACCGTTTGATCTCCAAGCACCTTTA
>JAGQWZ010000304.1 GCA_020436835.1 Saprospiraceae bacterium
GACTAAAAAGTAATCCACGTCTTGACTGTATTCAAACATACTATTATCTATCCAATCAGCTAGTGGCTTCCTAAACTCTTCGATATTAGGATCATTAGTCAGATCGAGAAATTCACTTATGAGCTGTTCAAACTCTTGCTGCTTCATCTTCAGTGACTGGGTTGAGTTCACTGTGATAATTTAAGAAAAAGTCGACTTGTAATCTAGAACAGGCACCAGTTTAGGCACCCCTAAAATGAAAACTCCTCACAATTGCTTAAATTGCAGGGAGTTACATCGGTCTGTGTGCGGAGAAGGAGGGATTCGAACCCCCGGTACCGTTGCCAGTACACCGCATTTCGAGTGCGGCCCGTTCGACCACTCCGGCACTTCTCCTGCAGGAGCGAATATCCATAAATTTCCGGAAAATAGCCGGACTTAAACTATTGTCGGTAAAATATGATGTGATCACCTGGAACGGACCTAAGCAATAGTAAAAATCTCATTGATATCAATAACGTATTTCACTATTGCGTTCTCAATTTCTGTTCTATCGCCTCTTTAACGAATTGATTCAGCGTCTTTCCTTCTAAAGTTGCGTGTTCGAATGCTTTTGAATGCAGTTCTGGATTCAATCTTACATTGAATGTTCCTTTAAAGGATTTGAAGACCTCCTTACCGGTTTCTTTGCAAAGTTCCAGATAATCCTCGACTGCTTCTCTAAATGCTCTCTTCAATTTATCTACAGTTGATCCTTCAAAGGTGACTAAATCATTTATTCCTTCAATTCGTCCAAAGAATACTTCGTCTTCAGAAGAGAAGTGAACTGACCCAATAAAGTCCTTATATTTCAATTTATCAGTCATATCAATTCTTGTTTCTTGAGTTCTGCAATAATATAGTTCTTCGCATATCTTTTTAGTTCGTTGTCAGGAAGTGGTTTATGCAGTCGAATAATATGCTTAGAATCTGGTTTGATAAAAGCTCTCCTAGATCCAGAAGTCTTACCTGTTCTCTTCTCTTCATACCCTAATTTACCTAGTAAGTATTCCAGTTCCTGGAATGTGATTGTTGTCCTAGGATTTAGCAATCGTTCCAGAATCTTAGACAATTTACTCATCCCTCAAAGATAAGATGTTCCCGCAGGTGATGCAACTACATTTCAGTTGCGTTTAAATTCCTAAGGACCTATAACTGACCACCAAAGACATTTTGATTGATTATGAAAAGTTTTCAAATATTAGTTGCATTAATATATCCTTGGATTTACAATAATTGCGGAGCCACGGCAAGCACAACCGGACTTCCAAGAGCCAGAACGATGTGGCTTTTCAAGTGATAGTATTAATTCAGAACAATCACCCGGTTGGCTCCTCAACAAGGGCAACGGGAATCTGCTTCAGGTCGAATTCCGGATCCGAACCACTCAATTTTGTTACCAGCGATTCCAGGCGGGACAGCCGCTCCTCCAATTCTTCTTTCGAAGCTTCCAGCCTGAGATTTTGTTCTTTGAGGTCCGATATTTGTTCCTGTTGTTCCTGAATGCTTTTGACCAGCGGCACCACAAAAAGGGCGTAGCTCACACCGTAATTGTCTCTGGAATTCTTTGGCTTGACCACTCCATTAAAATTGAAATTTAGCTTCTTCGCCGTCTCTTCCACTTCCTGTGCAATAAACCCGGTGTGTATTTGCCCTGTTGCCTGGCGAGCATCAGTCAACATCGCCTGATTTTTAGCATCGAGGGTGTCAAAATTGGTAAATCTTTCCGGATCTATATGGATGTTAAATGCCATAACGTCAAACTGATAAGTGACCGGTCGCAATCCCATAATAAAATCTAATCCCGGCACATTATTCCGGACATTGGTTTTAAACCTTCCATCTGAGGGCAAGCTCCAACCAGTCCCTTCGACGGTAGTGACATTTCCATTTCCGATCCGGATCTTGTTCGATGCATTCACTACCGCACCATTGCCAAAAGACCCGGCATTGACAAGATTATTGGCCGAAACATCCGCCTCATGTCCAATACAGGTATTCCAGTTCCCCTCCGTATTGGTATCGCCTGCCTGAAATCCAAAAAAGGCGTTGCGAAAACCGGTGGTATTAAGTAGACCGGCGTTATTGCCGACAAATGTATTCCTTTCCGCCCCTACCCTGGTCGGATCATTGGTAAACTGCCCGGCACTGGTCCCAATCGCAAGATTATAGGTGGTGCCCAGATCCTGATTGCCGGCTATAGGATCATAGCCATATCCATCAACCATTTGAAGCAAAGCCCTGGAACCGATGGCTACATTTTTACTTAGGAGTTGGCTATTACTCATGGCAAAACGCCCAACTGCAATATTCTCTCCTCCCGTCCTATTATTTCTCCCTGCCTGATATCCATAGTACGTATTGGCATCACCGGATGTGTTTAGATAGCCTGCTCCAGATCCGAAAAATGAATTCTGTTCTCCAGCTGTAATTGAAAAACCTGCTCCGGCCCCTACGAATGTATTGCCCATACCCGTAGACTCCAGCTCTATTCGGCCAAGGATTTTCGCATCGCCCTCAATAAATAATGGCTCCTGAGCGGTGATTTGAGAAAATCCAAGGAAAAAAAGGAAAATAATAAGGTATTTCATAATGAACGGATTAAGTGATACAAGGCGCAATGCACCAAAAGTTAGATCACCACGAATGTTTCATATGCCGTAGACATCCATGTCATTTTGCAACTGAAATTATCCCGACCAAGGACCAATTGCAACAAAAATGAGCATATGGTATTTTTGAATGAGGATTCGGTTAGATTGTGTATTTGGTAAACGAGAAATTCAGATAAATACCGTATAGTAGTAGCTCTGTAGCTATTTTTTCCATTATGAGTAGAACTACCCCTTTCTTAGCTATGAAAGTCTCTGGAGATGACAAAGTGGATTTAGTCCAGAGTGGTAGTATAGATCAGGTTCTGTCAAACTGTACATTCTCCCGCATGACCACATAAAATAATACGCCAATAGTTAAAGGCCGAGTGATACAAACTACGCAGGAATGCAAAGTCTTGATATTTCGATTTGTACATTCGAACTAAATATAACCACTTAATGCCTTCAGTGAGTGGACAGTCGGAGAATCCATTCAGTACTAAATCTGCCCATCTGGTTACAAATGGGTTACTTTATATTGGCCATTAGCTGTTGTCCGTTCCAATGGATTTATTCTCAACTAATTCTCATCTCATTGGGAGAAATTCCGTATTCTGATTTGAAAACCTGTGAGAAATAACTACGATTGGAAAAACCCACTGCATATCCAACCTCAGAAACATTCATATCGGTGGTTTGTAGCAGTTCCCGGGCTTTTTCAAGCCGAATGGAACGAAGTACATGAGAGGTTGATTTTCCTGTCAATGCTACTAATTTTTTATGTAATTGGGATCTACTGATATGAATTTCCTGACACAGCTCCGCTATTCCAAAATCTTCATCACTAATGTTTATTTCTATTACTTCTCTCACCTTGCAGATAAAAGCATCCTCCTTTTCTATCAATCCATTTTCTGGCGGTGTAATAGGTTGAAGAGTGGAGTATCTTGAATGGAGTTGCTTTCTCAGGCCTATTAAATTTTTAATAACTGCGCGGAGTTCTCTCCTATCGAAAGGCTTCGTCAGGTATGCATCGACTCCCAATTGAAATCCCTCCAAACGTGAATCCAGGTCAGATCTGGCTGTGAGGAAGACCATAGGTATATGACTTGTGCGATTATCTTTCCTGAGGATCTGAACCACCTCAAAACCATCCATTGCCGGCAGCATCACATCGATGATGATTATGTCCGGAATTACTGCTGTAGCTTTTTCAATACCTTTCTCTCCATCGAGAGCAATAGAAATATGAAATTCATCCTGTAGGCAGATCTCTAAATAACGAATGACGTCCATATTGTCCTCAATGAGTAGCGCTTCCAAATGAGCATCCCCAATATCATCCAGGTCAGCAATATGTTCTCTTTTTGGCGTTTGTTCGACTGAAGGTAATGCTGTGGCTGCACTTCCTTTTTCTGCAGCCCTCTTGATAGGAAGCCATATAGTAAAAGTTGTACCGTCATTTTCTCCACTTGAAACCTCTATATTTCCCCCACACCTCTGAACTATTTCTTTTGTCAATGCGAGACCAATCCCTGCTCCTCCCTGTAACCTATTTACTTTTGCCTGATAAAATCTATCAAAAATAAATGGGAGATGCGCTTTTTTAATACCCTTTCCCGTATCAGCAATTTCAAGTTCAAATATTTCATCAGCCGCTTCTCCAAGGACACTAGTTTTTAAATAGACATCACCACCAACCGGAGTGTTCTTTATCGAATTTTCAACAATATTTGTTACTACCTTTTGGATTTTATCTGGGTCGAAATCCATGATCAAAGTATTGGTTTCAGGAAGCAGGTGCAATCGGATATCTTTTGATTCTGCCAAATACTGAAATGAAGCTATGAGATACCTGAGATAGGCAACTATATCATCTTGTATGTAATTTATTTCCAGGAATCCTGCATCAATTTTAGTGAGATCCAAAAATTGATTTACCAAATCCAGCAAACGGTTCGAATTTCTCTTTATTAGGTCCAGGCCTTCTCGGAAATATTGTTTTGGATCGCTTAAAACCTGACTAGTCATCCCGATGATCACCGTGAGTGGGGTTCTGAATTCATGGGTGATATTGGTGTAGAATCTGGTCTTCAAGGCATCAAGTTCTTTCCTCCGTTCAGCCTCTGCAGTGACCAACTGGTTAGAAAGCTGTTGATTTCGCAAGTACAATATGACGATCACCGCGATAAAAATCAAGTAGAGTACTTTTGCCCACCAAGTCCAATAGAATGGCTGTTTTATGACGATTTTTAGTGATCTTGGTATTATATTCCATTCACCTGAAGCATTGGAATCCCAGACTTTAAAGGTATAATATCCAGGTGGAATATTCGTGAAATTTGCAAATGACATTGCCTGTGACGTCCTGACCGTATCTTGCTTGTACCCCTCTAATACATACTTATATTCTTTCTGCTCAGTACCGGACATTTCCAGAGTGGAAAAATAAATAGTAAAATCATTGAGATCGAATGAAAGCTTTAATTTGCTCTCTAAGGCAATGCTCTTATGTAGTGGTGATTTGTATTCCAGAGTGTCGCCAAAAGAACCTCTAACTGGAAGTTGACGGTGATTAAAATGTATATCAGTAATTACGGGAGTAGATGGTTTCCCGTCATGCACTTTTCTCCGATAAAAGTAAAGTCCATGTACACCACCAAAACAAATATTAGTGCTATCAAGTATTTGTAAAGAACCATTCAGATACTCCATTCGTGGTACAGGAATACTAAAACTCGGCTGACCAGCGGCAGAGTACTTGGAGACACTATTCTTTTCCACCAACCAGTAGTCATCCTTAAGACCGGGAAAGACTTCACCAGCCGGATGATTCAGAATTTTTGATTTAACTACCGATCCATCTTCATCCAGTGATATTACGACGGTGAATCTTCTAAAGTCCAGCCAAATTCGATCATTGGCATCCACATGAACTTCCTGAAAGGTTCCTCTGGAAATTATTTCGTTCGTCGCTCTCTCAAAAGAAATCATATTAAAAGTCTCTTTAACAGGATCGAATAAATATAGTCCCAATTTATAGGAGTAAATAAATATATCACCAGCACCAATTTCTCCTAGCCTGAAATCACCAGATAGGTAACTACTACGCAAACCTGCAGGCAATTCAAATTTTTCCCAATTAATGCTCTGCGCTGACTTCGTAAAAAGGTAACGAGGATGAAGAATCCACATATTTTCTTCTTGGTCTATCAAGGATGCATAAGGAAAATAAGTCCATTCGCACCGGGAAGCACAGAGGGGCTTAAACTTACCTTCAATAGGATCTAGATAATAGATTTCTTTTCTTGTGTGGGTAAATATAATACCTTGTGCGTTCTCGTAAATGCTGTAGATTTCGTTACTTGGGATGAAATAAGGATCATTGCTTTCGTAATTATACTGAATCAACTTGTGGGAGTCCGGTAGATATTGATAAAGTCCAGAACTCTCAGTCCCGATCCAAAGTCCTGATCTGGAGGATGCAAAGATATTAGTGACTTTCCCCTTAAATTTCTCCTCATGAAACCCCATGATCTTAAGATTTAAGGATAAAAATTCAAACTCATCAGACAGATTTAATCTCGAAAAACCATCAGTACCACAAATCCATAAAGTTTGTTTGTTGTCTAAAATTATATCATTTAACCAGTCAGCAGAAATGCTGTTCGGATTTAGCGCATTATGACGAAAGATTTGACTTGAGCCAGTTGTTTTATTGATAATGATCAGCCCTCCCTCGGTAGCCAATATTATCTCATCCTCATAAGCCACAATTTCATTTATTGTACCATAGGAATTATAGGGGTAAAGATGATTCGGAAACCGCTTCCTAATTTCTCCAGAATTTGGGTCCATCCTCATCAAGCTACTTCCCATCGAAAAGAAGACAGAACCTGAATGATCGGTAGTGATCGCAGTAATAAAACCTGGAAAAAATTTGTCTGATTCTTTTAGTGGAAAAAGTCTCTTATATGACTCGTCAACTGGGTTTAAACGAAATAGTCCCATAAATCCCCCAATTAGAACGTCACCATCATAGAAACCCAAACAAGAGATAAAATTGGGACTTGATCCGAAGGATTTGTGGTCATTTGATTTAAAATGCTTTAATTTATGTTCTTTTCTATCAAATCGAAATAGACCATTTGCTCTGGTGGCTATCCAAATGTAATTCGAATCACTCCGTAAATCTGAAATTGGATCCGTATTAATACTCTCATCGATGGAAGAACTTAAACGAATCTGAGTGAAGTGTTCGAATTCGGGATTAAAAATAGAGACCATTCCGTTGCTCCCTCCAACCCATATGTATCCCTGTCGATCCACACAGAGGGCAGTAACCTGATCACAAGCCAGGCTTTGCTTGTCCTTGAGAACATTAAAGAAGGTCCTGAACCGGGTACCATCGAATCGAATCAAACCTTGCTTTGTACCGAGCCATAAAAATCCGGTAGAATCCCTGACTATGCACTGTATCTCTGGGGTCGGCAATCCGTCCTGAATACCATAGTTTCGGAAAACTGGTAATGTAGTAGCTGAACTTATCCCTATATGTAGAAATATCAGAATAAGGAGTAGAAAATAACTTAGATTATTATTGTACATTTTAGGAGGACTTTGGTTATCGTCTTAATTCCAGTACTTTTTGGCAAAGTAGAGATGTATTTTTTGACGTGTTTTATCTATTGTTTCCCTTGTTATTGTTATAGTTTCTCCTTCATTCTTCATGAAGATCAGCAGCCCCTGACCGATCTTTCGTATTAACCTTCGTCAGAATTTAGTACTAATATGGATCAGATTCAAGCTTAAGGGACTCCCCTTTTGAAGGAAACCCACTACTTAACAATTTGTCTCTTTTCTGTCTTGATGGTATCTGTTTTAACCAGTTCATCAAACATATCTGGATGACCCCTTGAAGGAGAAAGAAAGATCATCTTTCTTCTGAAATCTATGGTTATCTTAAATTGACACAAGAATTCGTATCCAAGAAGACCATCATAAAAGAGTTCTTGACAAGGATTAAAGAGGCTGTACATCTTCATCGGCTGACAAATCAGTGTACCAACAACCATATTTGA
>JAGQWZ010000305.1 GCA_020436835.1 Saprospiraceae bacterium
AAGAATTGAGTATCCATTGACTTGAGGACTAATTTCCCTTTTCTCCTTTTTTTGATCAATAAAGGCCATAAAATCACTAATAATGTACTTTACCTTATTCACTTCAAATAGACCAGGATCCTCATAATTGCTGGCACCAGCACCGGCTATATAGGCGTCTGCATCTAATATCATACAAATTTGCAGGTTCCTATTGTTATGTTCTTTTAAATAAGTAAGTTTCGAAAAAAAAAAAAAAAAGGTGTTTAGATTGAGAATCTCCGCCACCTTAATAACCAGAGATGAATTTAATTCTACCAATCGCCAGGATCTCATCATCCATAACGAATCCTGGATTATCGGAAAATATTTGGAAAAATATTTAGCATGATGATACAGATAATAGAGCCTATTAAGGTGCTTTTGCTTCCACTCAGAGTTTTGACAGATTGATATTGTATTAATCTTACTCTGGGACGACACCTTCTCCAATGGTACAGACAAATAGGTCTTTCCCAGACTGCCAATCTCGTCTTTAATCAGGGTTCGTTTGACATAACTACGTTTGGAAAAAATCACATCATCAAGGAATACGAACTGATCCGATAGATAAATTTTGAAGAAGTATCCGAGCCATGGAAAATAGTTAGGTTGATGAATAGCTACTTTTGTCATATAATCCACCGGATCACTTCAAATGCTTCCGCATACTTAACCCCAATTTGAGTGCCTCTGACGGTAGCCATGGATGTAATAAAGCCAGGATCCATGAAATTCTTTCCCTGCTGAGTTTGGTAGGCCTGCAGTGCCTTAATTTTAAGTTTCAGATGTCGTTGTGACACCGGTATGAAACAATCCGTATCGAAAGTGCGATTGTTCCAGATGAGTTCATATCCTAATAGCGAACTGTTCTTAAATGCCCGCAGTCCCTCTGCAGCGATCACCTGATGGTCCTGATGTATGTCCCGAAGCGAGGGCATAAACACCAAGTCCGGATTGATCCCGGTCCGTAGCCGGATCAGTTCTTCCAAAATTTCCTGCCTGACATAATTTAATTTGCGTACCTCATATTTATACACCAACAGATGTTCATCCTGAATCTTCAGGATCCTCGTGGCTTTTCTAACTTCCTTTTCCAATTGATTGCGAGGAAATCCCTCCGGTACAGATTCGTCTGCGGTCGAAAAGGCGGCATAGAAAATGGTAGCACCTTCCTCTTGAGCCCGGGCAATGGTGGCGCCACATCCTAGTTCACCATCGTCAGTGTGAGGGGCTAGAACTAGTATTTTCCGGTCTTTGAGCATTTAGAAACTGGTCTATGATGTATATAATCTTCCTGGCTGCCGTACCGTCACCAAGAGACATTTTATGTTCAACCGGAAGAGAGAAAGTCTCAAAAGCATTTAAGATTTTAGCCTTATCCGGTCCGGCTATGACAGACCAACCTTCTCCCAAAACCTCGATCCACTCCGTCTGCCGGTCAATGATTATGGACGGCACCGCATGAAAATAAGATTCTTTAATCACTCCTCCGGAATCGGTGAGTACCGCTTTGGCTCCCTTGATCATTTTTTGAGTGTCAAAAAAACCGAGGGGTTCAATCAATCTGATGTTTTTACCAATACACTGTTGTAATTGATGTTGATCGATTGCTTTCCGGGTACGGGGATGTAGCGGAAAAACCACCTCATAAGGCAACTCAGAAGCGGCCTCCAGAATGGAGCGAAGATTCCCTGCTTTGTCGGTATTTGCCTGCCGATGACAGGTCATAAACACATAAATTTCCGGCAAAGAATACGCTGAGCGAAACTTTTCATTCTCTACGGATAGATCCAGGTCAACCAGTAAATCCAGTCCAATATCTCCGGTAAAAAATACGCCCTTTGTTATCCCCTCTTGGGCCAGATTTCTAAGTCCAGTCTGAGTAGGCACAAAATATAGATCGGAGATTGCATCAGTGATCAATTTGTTGATTTCTTCCGGAATGGAATGATCAAATTCCCTGAGTCCAGCCTCAATGTGGCCCAAGAAGATGTTCCGCTTCTTAGTAGCTATTGCCGCAGCTGCCGTCGTATTCGTATCACCAATTACAAGGACCATTTCCGGCTGTTCTTTCTCCAAAACCCGGTCAAAACTTCGAATACAGTCAGCCATCTGCAGGTTTGGCAATTGGGATCCTATACCCAGGTTATATTCTATTTCCGGCAATTGGAATTCCTTGAAAAACTGGTTCGAGAGAGAATCATCATAATGTTGACCCGAATGCACTACAATATGGTCCCACTTTTGAGAATCGACAGCTTTCAATAATGCCGCCAGTTTGATGAAATGAGGCCTGGCACCAACGACGGTTATTATCTTTGTTTTCCTGTTCAATCCAGTTCGACTCCTTCCAGAATTTTGGCCGCTTGGCCGGACCATGAAAGCTCACTTTCGATATACCTGGTATTACATATCGAGGCCGGTTTACCTGTTTTTTCCCACTCCTTAAATTGATTTAATAAGAATTCCTTGAGCAAGTAGTCGTTTTGAGGAGGATCATAACATACTATTCCTCCTCCGGTGTTGAAGATAAAGTCTTCAAATTCCCGATCCTTATCCCCTTTAATTAAAACCACGATCGGATTTCCTGCTTCCAGATATTCAAATACTTTTCCCGTCAATACACCGCCCCATTTTTCTGTGGCAGAGGTGAGTAATAATTGAAGATGACTCCGGTTCTGAATCTCAAATGTTTCTTTCTGGCTGATAAATCCATGATCCCAGTAAATATCCCTTAGGTTATATCTATCCAGCCATTTCACAAATTGAGATCCATCCCTGCCTGCATAGTAGAATTGGATATTCCCTGCATCAATTAAACCGTCTTCAATTAACTTCGCTAACACAAAAAAGAAGTAATCCCCATCTCTGAAGTCCCGGTATAGTGAGCCGGTGTAACATATTGTAAATTTCTCGAAATGATTGCCGTTGAAATTCCGAAGAGATACCCCCCTGGGTACATTTAGTACCGGGCGCTTATATCTGACAAGGTGTTTCTTAAGCCCTTCGGATATGGTAGTCACCAGATCAGCATGGCGCAAAAGCCTTTGCTCCCATCTTTTCTGTAGATCCTCAAAATATACATTTTGATAAAGCGGTTCAACCAGCAAATCGCGAAAATCTGCCACCCATCGAAGATCTTTATGTTTCTTCTTTAATATACAGGCAATAAGATGATCAGCGTAGGGACCAAATGATGAATAGATCAGGGAAACATCATGCTTTTGCAAAATCCTGGATCCGGCTCTGAGGGCACTGTATATATAAAGCAATCCTCCCTCTCCCAGTAAAAAATGAAATGGTAAGGTCTTCTGCAATTTCACCAGCATCCGAAATAGGGAACCTTTCTTTCTTCCTTCCGGCAAATGAGTAATCTTAGAATGTCTTCCCACTACTGTCCGGTAATCAAAGGTTGCTGCTTCTATCACTTCCATATTTGAAGGAAGCGGTTTTGTTTCCCCGGCTAGCACTCTTCGATTTGACGTTGTAATTACAAAGATCCGGTCAAATCTTTTGGCAAACTCCAGAGAGAAATAATAATTGCGGGATATTGCCCCTGAGTGGATTGGAGGAAAGAAGTAGTGGATCAAAATGGCAATTCTCACTAAATATGCTCCCTTTTAAATTGAAGAGGATTTATCATGCTTTGGAAGCAGATCCTTAGATAGATTCCAGATCTCCCTGGCAATCTTTACATCATCAAACTCCGCCTCCACTTTCATTCTTCCCTTCCTGCCCATCTCTGCTCTATCCTCTGTGGATAGAGATATAAAGTCCAGCATAGCCCTTGCCAGAGCGATTGGGTTCTTTACCTCAACAAGGTATCCATTTACTTTATCGACAATCGCTTCGCGCAAGCCGGCTGTATCTGTGCCTATAACTGGTTTCGCCATTGACATTGCTTCGGTTACCGAACGTGCTATCGCCTCACGATATGAGGGCAAAACGATGCAATCACTTTTCATAATATACGGCCGTACATCCTCTTTAGAGCCCAAATAGTCGATATTAGGATCTTTTACCCACTCTACCAGGTCTGATTTTTTAATTGCCGCCGGGTTCTCCTCATCAATTTGCCCGATCAGCCAAAATCTCACATCCGGATTTTGTGCCTTCACCAGATGTGCCGCTTCAATAAATTCGCGGATTCCCTTGTCATACAATAGTCGACCAATGAATGTAAAAGTCACCTTGCCATTGCTCCTGAATGAATGGTCGGGATTATAATAATTAATATCAACGCCACAACCTTTAATGCTAAATCCCTTCTCCGGATCCAACATGTTTTGTGAAGTAAATAATTCGAGATCGTCTGAATTTTCAAAAATGATCCGGCGATGAAAATGATTACTTATCCGGTACAATATCGATGTAATTTTTCCCGGAAATCCGCCATGAATAAATGGGTACCCTAATCCCGTAATTACCGCTAACGACGGGACACTGGCAAATCTGGCGGCAATTCCACCATAAATATTTGGTTTGACCGTATAATGTAAAACCAAGTCCGGTCGTAATCTCTGATAGAGGCGGTATAATTCAATTATCAATCTAAGATCCTTGAAAGGATTAATACTGTCCCGGTCCAGATGTTTTAATCCAATATGGATCAAATCTTCAAACTCTTCGGTATACCGGATAAATTCATCTACCGGAGCAGCAACCGTTACCTTATATCCTTTTTCTATAAAAAGCCGGATCACATTAAGCCGAAAATTGTAGATGTTCCAGCTGGTATTGGCGACTATTAAAATATGTCTTGAGGAATTTTTCAAGAAAACTATGAAACGGTTATTGCCAGGGTAGGTTTAGTATTTCTCAATGACCATCTATTCAAACATTTTCCGAATCGTCGGGAGTTCGTCCTCATCCTTTCGGGGCCAGATCAGTAAAATATCTTCTTCGTCCAGGATATAATAATCATTGAGGTCTTTGAGAATAATGTGCTTTCCAGCCTGAGTGAGGATCATATTTCCCGATGCATCATAGTACCTGACTTTTCCGGATAATGCCACATTATCTGATTGGTCTTTTTCCTTAAAGTCATACAGGCTGCCCCAGGTGCCCAGATCACTCCAACCGAAATCGGCGCGCAGGCAGTAGATATGATCCGCCTTCTCCATGATTGCATAATCAATGGAAATATTTGGTGTCTTTGGGTAGTTGGAATTGATAAATTCCTGCTCTTTGTCCGTATTATAGATCGATTCACCGGCATTAAGCAAATCATATATTTCAACCGCATACTGCCGAAAGTCCTCCTTTATCGTCGAGGCTCCGAAAAAGAACATTCCGCTGTTCCACGTGTAGTTGTCACTATCCAGAAATTCCTGAGCGGTCTTCTCATCCG
>JAGQWZ010000306.1 GCA_020436835.1 Saprospiraceae bacterium
AATCTGTTTCTCAAAGTACTCATTGTTCTAGTGTTTAGGTTAACAATGAGTTCATTTTAGAATTTAATCGGAATATTTGCTACCGCGGACGCGGTTTAGTTCAACGTGCCTATATTATTACTTTTCTTCTCAGTTGCATGCCAATGGCATGTATCTCGTAACTGAATGTGTTGATTCAATAGGGAAAGTAAGGAAAAAACACTTTTCTCACATCATTACTACGTGATTCTGCGTAAGAAATATGCAAGGTGCACGGTATCCACCCCAAATACTTGTTCTTACGGTCCTGAAATATGGACTTGATCTTGTCTCGGAGCTCCTAATTGCCAATTCCTTACAGCACCAGTGGAAGACCCCTTACGGTACTCATCTGTCGTGCGCTGGAGCTTAAGATTACCTGGGAATAGATGCAAAATCTGATTTGGGGAGGTGTTCATGCAATCCAAAGCTATTTGGTGGTATACATTCCGGAGTATTAGGGGGCGACTTTCCGGCCCCGGGCTACGAAAAGTGTATTGCTCAGGCCATAAAAGTCCGGTGACTGCATCAGGTCCTGCAGGCGTTGGAAGTGCTCCTCTGACAGGGTGCCATTACTGATCACGAGGTCTCTCAAGCGCAAAAAGGTCTTCCGGTATAGCGCTGCAAGCGGATGCCCGGCATCCCATTCGAGCACGATGCCCTCAATACATACCTCCCTCAACCCCTGAGCTCTTAGGATTGCGCCGATACGTCTTCCATAGTAAGGATCAAAGCCTGTCACTCCCGCTGCTTCGATCACCGATGCGAATTTCTTATCGAAAAAATCGATTTCCTCCGCCGGTGCCTGAACTGCCCGCACCGACGAAAAGTCTGTGACGACCGGAACCAGCCAACCACCGGGACGAAGTGCCGCGATGAGCCGTCGTAAAATGGCATCTCGTTGGGGCAAATGAGCCAGGACAGCCCGGATATGGATAAGATCGAACACCGACTCCTCCAAAGGGTCTTTGGTGATGTCATGATTGCGGACCCGAAGGTTATCCGCCTCTATACCCTCCAGAAATTTAGTCTCTACATCCGTGGCCACCACCTCTCCTGTCGGGCCCACTAACTCACAGAGCCATTCAGCGATTGACCCTCCACCACCACCCACCTCAAGACATCGCCAGCCAGCTTGTGGATTTGCGGCTAGTATCGCTCGTTTGCTCCATGGGTCGAAGGCCGCTTCCAGCGCTGCGAGCCGGGCCCGCTCCTGGTGCCATTGATGGTCAAATTGGTACGTCATATTTCAATTATTAAGGTCTGATATTTCTATATATCCTTTTTAAGTCTTCTGTCGGTTTGTCTTACGTCACTCGATTTCAATCTTTCAAAATTTAATTGGCATTAGACCAGATTTGATGTTTCTTAATTTCTTCTTTTTTTTATCAATTTTTCCCAGTTAACCTTCAAAGTCCGACTATCGTCAATTAAAGTGCAAAAATCCAAAAAGAGGATTTCAATGATTGCTTCGCTTAACATCTAATAATTTTAGCAACGACTACCCCTTTTTCCGGATGTTACTGAAAAGAACACTTTAAATCAATTCACTTTTTAGGTTTTATATAAAATTAATCAACCAATCGAAGCATTATGTCATATATGTCATGCCACCATGTCATTTTTGACAGGGGAAACCTGAGGATTTGTGAAGATAATAGTACTATGCCTCCGATTATAGTGATTGAATGAATCCGTCGCAATGTTCTCCAGTCATAGAATATTAATGCAACGAGAATAATATCGACCGTTACAAATACCACCCAGGGAGGCGGAAATCCCGGACTAAACAAAGGGCGGTATAGTCTTCCGACCGGCGCATTTAGTAACATACAGGTAGCCAGCAACATCAACCTCTTGTGCGAGGCCGCATGCTTTCTTTTACCGATCGCAAATGCTACCATAACTGCAAAGGAAATCAGCACAAACGTGTTACTGAATCCAAGATCGTAAGCCCGCGCTGAATTGCCGGCTTCGATTCGCTCAACATTGGCAAGCAGGCTGACTATAAACCCAAAAATGACCATTGCCGTAGCCAGTGAAATGCCAGCGAGCCCCAGACTCCGATGTAATAAAACCCGGTTTTTTAATACCAGGGCAGATTGCATAATTAGAAAAAGAGTCCAGGTGAAAAATAATAATCCATGTATGTGTACAGCGGCGGGAAAATTGCTTAATGAGCCGGTGACCAGTGGGCGTAGGTAGGTCACCGTGAAACCGCCGAATATGTAGAATGCACAAAGCACAGCCATCCAGAAAAAAAATGAATTGCGAGAATTAACTATGGCCTTATTTTTCATTCGAACATTGATTTAAAACGAAAAACGATTGCTCAAATAGAGCCTGCTTTCATCTCGAGTCTTTAGTCCATTATCTGAATTTCTTACTCTTTGGAGGTCATTTGTTAATTGTAACAAATCGTTCACTGTCTGACTACCCAAACCTCCTTAACGCATCGATTTGCCCGGTAGCTGAGTCTCGGACCAAAATCCTGGTTGATCCCGACCGGCGAAGCATGCAATAATCCCCTTTAAGGGTAAATTAGTTTGCAATGGATTTCTTCAATATTACGGGACCAAACCGCTATTATCAAATGGAATGAGTATCCGGCAGGATCGGGTGATCATATGATCAATGTGACTTAGCAAACGGAAATATTACCGAAAAACCTGAGGACTTTTGCTCTCTTCGTTGCGAAATGAATAGGTGGTCGTCATTTAATTTAATCGTACAATTTTGCCATTTTTAATCACAGCTTTTATGGAAAGGGTATTTCGGATGTGTTCCAAAGGATTCTCTTTGAGTAAGACCAAATCGGCGTAATATCCTTCATCGACTTTGCCCTTTTTCTCTAATCCAAAATAGGAACATGGGTTGATAGTGGCTGTTTGCAGAGCCTCTAGAGGAGAGAGTGCTGCTTCCTCAACCATCAGGAAAAGTTCTTCATGTAAGGAGTAGCCCGGTATCCCTCCTTCACATGCAGTATCGGAACCGGCCAGCATACCTATTTTCTCCTCACTAAATCTTTTCACTAATTTACGAAGAGCCATCCACCATAATGCATTCCCTGTTTTATCATCATTTGCCTTCATCGCATCAATATGGGAATAGAGACCATCGATAACCGACTTTGGAAATGTATGACGTAATGGGTGATTTAGCCATGGTTCATCATTGTATCTTTGACGGGCATATTGCACCGCCATGGTCGGAGTAAACCAGGCCTCATTCCTTTTGAATGATTCGATCACGTTCTCCGCGTCATCGATCCAGTGTTTTACAAATTCACGATCTTCAGGAGTGTAGTGGTCGGCGATCATGAAGTTCTTTAATTCATTGGAATCTTTAGTGAAGCTGTACAGAATAGGTTCGCGAATATGCTCAATACTTTTTTGTCCCAGTTCCAGAATATCCGAAAGCAGAAAAGGTTCAGAGACATGGCCAACAAAGTCCAGGTGATGCAGATGTGCCAATCTTGCTATTTCCTTATACGATTCCCAGGAAATATTTTCATAAACTTTTATAAAATCGACTCGATCCTCCATATTTCGACGAAATGCATGGGCGATCTCTGCATTAGTCGATACCGGAAAAGAAGTAGGCCAGCCAGTGCCAGACAACTGGGTACCGGCAATATACATCGTGGGACCGTTCATTTTCCCTTCAATGATGGCACTTTTCCACCGGTTCAAAAGTGATGGACACAGTGATTCACATCCACCGGTGGGCACCTGAACACATCCTCCCATATCTCTGACACCGGTAACCCCATGGTCAAGGAACATGGACAAGTAAGTGGAGTCCTGGATATGAACATGCATGTCCCAAAGACCGGGAATCAGGTAGCAACCTGACCCGTCCATTACCTCGTTTTTATACGGTGGAATTGTATTTTCCTCCGAAATCAGGGCAATGACCGAATCTCTGATTAGAACGTCACGTTTTGAGATTTCCCCGGTTTCTAAATCAATAATATTGGTATTGGCAATGATGAGATCTCCTTTTATTTCGGGTTGACAACTGAAAAAAACCAGGCTAAGAAAAAGTAGAATCTTCATCGTTTTTATTTCAGG
The DNA here is from genome assembly GCA_020436835.1 of Saprospiraceae bacterium. GTDB lineage: Bacteria > Bacteroidota > Bacteroidia > Chitinophagales > Saprospiraceae > JABDMH01. The sequence goes on from JAGQWZ010000306.1 coordinate 4,092, forward strand.
AACGCAATGGTCTCATATAAATGGATTGGCGCCAAAGAAGTTACAGCCTTTTTACTGACTTATCCTATTTTTTGAATTCGTGTTGTCTTTACCAAAATTATCATGGCCGGGTTTGAAGATTGGTGGCAACACTCCACTCAATATAAGCGAGCATGCCTACAATCGAAATTTCTATCAGAATATAAGTCCATCCGAGATTTGTAATTTCTGCTCTATGATAAAACGCCATCCCCATCGACAGAAAGCAATAGGTCAGGTTACTAATTGCAATTCCCTTTAAAAATATTCCCCAATTTCCCGCTAGTTTGAAGTAACAGAAAAAATCGTAAATCGCAAAAAGACAAGGTAATGAGGCAAGAAAATATAGAGTCGTTTTAGGAATTCCAAATACGCCTTCCAACCTGACTAAAACAACTCCTAAAAGTATGGCAGATAGAATAGCTCCAAATCCATCAATTTGAAATAGTCTTTTTGGATTTGCACTCGCCCAGTCTGAAATCTGTTTAATTAGCATTTCATACGTTTAAGATTTTCTTCTTTTATTTACGACAAACTGGGAAGCATCAATCAGACTGGTAAGATATATATCTTTCACTGGTTTTACCTGGCCCGGGCAAGGAGACAACTACCTGATTACTTGACCGAATTTGATCCGATTCTTTGCCTTCTTTTCATTCGATCTTGAAATCCGGCGTTTTTATTTGCTCAAAGCATTCCGGAACCGGCTTCATACCTGGATTATTAAAAAAATCATTGGCAGCCTGCATTGCACATTGATTTTGCCAATTTGTAGTGGGAGTATGCTTCCATCCCCTGAAAATCAATTGATAACTATTGGGTAAATTTTTTCTCATGGCTCCAGCCCATTTGGGAGGTGTTTCATTATCATACTCTCCGTTAATGAATAGAACGGGTACTTCACTTCTTACTGCTTGATTCTCGATGTCCGGTACTTTTTTTACCCTCCATACCTCACAAATTTCATCGGCAAATACTGCCGGAGATAATCCCTCGACCTCGGGATACTTGATCGTTTCAGCCTCAATAATATCTTGTGAATTAAACGGATTTTCTTCTGCACACCAAACCGAGAGTCGCATACCCAGTCCAGCACCCAGGTCCGGATCTTCAAATAGAGACGAAAGTTGCTCTATTATCAAACTTAAATCGCCTTCGAGCAGCTTATTTATTTGATAAGGAATTTCGCTTACATCTCCGCTTGAGGCTGAAGTGAAAACCGTGATCAGATCGGCTCCCTTCAAATAAAAGGTTTCCATTTTCCCACTCTTCGGATTTATTACCTGGACTTCAAGCGGATTTTTTGTCTTTGCCGTCAGGTAATTAAAAAATCGCTCTTTAAGATTGGGAAAAGCAGCATGGCAGTGGCTATCGTTCCTGCAATCTGAAAGTAGTGCTTCAACCGCTTCTAAAAGGTTAGCGACACTTTCTTCGTCGTAGTTTACCTCCAAAGGAAGCGCTGAATCCATTACAACACTTCTGACCCGCTCTGGGTAATCCCGTAATAATACCTGGGCAATTTTTGTGCTGTACGATATGGTGAGTAGATTATATTCTTTTATATCCAAAACATGAACAAGATCATTTATATCTGCCGCTATTTCATTGGTGTTATATCCGTTTAGGTCGATTCCTTTTTTTATCAATCTATCTCTGCAGCTTTTGGCTGCCTCTTCAAAAAGTGAATCGCTTTGTTCTGATTTGAAGCCGGGAAGGTTAGATAAGTATAACGCTTCGGACCATTCCGGGCAATCCAGATGGGGCTTGGCGTAGAAGTTTCCCCTTTGCTCAACCAATATGAAATCTCGATCATTTAAATACTGATAATAGTTCATATACTGAGCAGAAGGCATGGTCGTGGCACCCGGACCACCGACTGTGTAAATTACCGGATCCGGTTTTGGATTGGCATTTCTACTTTTAAAAATGTATACCGGGATTTGGATTATTTGGCTGCCTGGATCCCTTCTGTTCTCCAACACTTCCAGGTATCCGAAAATATATTCTTGTCCTTTTGGAATGTCATGCGTTGTGATCTTCGACTCTTTAAAAATTGCCTTAAAACCTTCCTGTCCATAGTTCATATTTGAGATACTTAGGAGCAGTAGCATCAGCAGTTTATTTTTCATTTTGAGGAAGTGATTCTTAATTATGGTATAATTTTCTCCAATTAAAACGCAACCATAATATCCTTGTTTACCCCCCGTACATCCATTTCAAATTCAAGTCCGCTGATCGGAGGCAGACTGTAATACCAGTGTAGACCTTGTCGTATATTTTGTCCTATCATTCCGAAGGTGTTGTCTTGAAGGAGTGGAAGGATATTTCTCACTGAATAGATATCGATGCTGGTGACTGCATCCCACGATGTCTGCAGATGGTGGAGCCGGCGTTGCATTTCCTCCAGAACAACGGAAGCTTTTTCTTTTAGTGCTTCTTCACTGGTATCGTCGGGCCGGACGATCGAGCCCGGTGAAAGGTCCGCCTGATCTTTGATGTCACCGGCGCCGGACACAACAAACGAAGCCGGAAGGCCTGGATCTGAGCGGGGCATAGTGTATGAAAAGGCATAGATCATTGCCGAATCAAAGGGAAATTTTTGTTGACTGATGTTGGTGCGGGCTACGGGATTTATATCATCCAGGAGCAAGTCTGCATCGGCTAAGAGGGATCGATATTGCACATTAAATGACTTAAAGCCGTCAAAAGATAGTGGCTCCGGTATGCGCAGTTCCATGGCACATATGGCCTGCACCGGTCGACCGAAGTCTTTCAAATATTGGCTGATAAGTGAAATGGCATCGTTAAAAATTGGGACCGGCCGTTGCAGCGTGGCATGAATAATCTCATAGCCCGGATCAGCGATCACCCCGGCAGAGTAGGGACTGATTCCTTTCAGGAACCGGTAATTACCCCGGGAGTTATTTAATAATTGCATCGTAATCGTCAATTTTCGATTGAAAATAAGGAAAGGAACACACCGGCATGGAAAAGCAGGGAGAAGGTAACTCCATCTTTTCTCTGCGAAGAAATTTATCAGGCAATTTACCGGAAAGATCCTCGATGGTCTTCATGGTTTCAATCATTCGCTGACCGCATTACCGTGCCACACACTAGACCCAAAGGTGGTCAGGTACACTTTGCCCGGATGATACGGATCGGTGATCACCCGGTGGCCCCAGTGGAAATCATAGCCCTTCAATTTTTTCCAGGTAGCGCCGTAGTCATCGCTTTGGTAAGCTCCCTGGTCGAAGGTGTTGCAATAGATGGTAGCCGGATGATCCGGATCTACCGTCACATCATACACATAGTGCCCGGGATCAAAGATATTTGTCCAGGTTTGGCCACCGTCTTCCGATCGTGCTATTCCACCCTGAAGTTCCAGGACTTCGTCTCCCCCGGTAGATCGGGCAATGCGTCCGCCAATCATGTCTCCCAGGGTGATGTCTGACCAGGAAGCGAGATACAGCCGTTCCGGGTCGTCGGGGTCATAAGCCAGTCCATTGGGAAATTGAATTTCATCACTCACCGGCAGACGTTGCCACTGCCCGGCACCATCGGTTGACTTGTACACAGCGCCCATCCACACTTCGCGACCGGTTTCTCCATGCCGGTGTTGCGGAGTGGGAGAGGTGATCAAATAGAGTGCTCCGTCGGATGCCAGCGTGATTTCAAAGGCAGCCATGCTTCCAGTCAATCCATTATTTTTTTGCGTCCATTTTTTTCCTCCATCGGTTGATTTATACACTCCCTTGCCATAGACCGAAACATAAAGGATCCTGGCATCCCGGGGTGCGTCCGGATCCAGCACGATGCAGGTCGAAGGAGCGTGATCGCCGATCCCGTTTGTTTGGGGTGTCCAGGTTCGCCCCCCATCAGTAGATACGGCTACCCCTCCCCGGCCATTTTCCTTCCAGGCCGGATTGCGCGTCATCTTTCCCCGGGGAAAGTCATGCAGCCCAGACCATACCGACCAAAGCCGGTCCTTTACCTGCGGGTCAAAGACAACCCAATAGCACGTGTTATGCCATTCGGGAGGGATACCGGTAGTGGACCGGATCCAGCTCTTTCCGCCGTCAAACGAATGATGGTAGCCAATATCGGTGTAACTGATCGCCAGGTGGTTGCTGTCAAAGGGATCAAAATGCACACCGTAGGTTGTGGTTACATCGAGGCCCGTTGAGATATAAGCCCCTTCCGCAGTTTCCTCACTATAGACGGACGACCAATGTGCACCCCCATCCCGGGTGAGCATCGTGCGGTACCAATCCGTGACTATGGCAGTTTGTCCATCGGTGGGAGAGACCCCGGCTTCGATCAACCGGATATATTCTCCGCCAAAGGCCTGATTTACCCACCCATCTTCGAGATTACCGGCATCGACTCCATCCTTTACCGCATATTGTCCGGAACCACCACCTCCTTTCCAGACCCATGTCCATGTTTCTCCGCCATCATTGGTGTGCAGGGCGCCGTACCAGTGGGCAATTTGGCCGGAATGATCCGTCTCGGGATAATCACTCACCACCAGGTAGGCCTGCTCCGGTTGGAATTCCGATGTACGCACGACCGCAAAAGTAGGAGGGGAGCCGCCGGCGTTCAGGATTAAAGGATGGTTTGATTTTTTCCAGGTCGTCCCTTTGTCTTCTGAGATCCATAATGCAGTCGGAGCAACTCCTCCATCCGATCTCAGGGAAGGATCATTGTGCAGGGTATAGATACGCATTGCACCGTTAGCTGCTTGGCCGGCGGCAAAAGAGAAGGCGGGGATGACTTCCGCGGGTAAGTCCAGGGAGGTAATGGAACCGTCTGATTTACTGATCCTGTATATTTTCGATTCGGAAAAGGCGAAGATATCCGGGCTGCCGGCAGGAATAAAAAGGTAGGAAATATCATCGCTCAGATCCTGATGATGCCAACTCTGCCCGTTATCCAGGCTGTGAAAAAGGTAATGATCAAGCACGAAATAGATGACTTCCGCTTTTTCCGGATCGATCTGGATATGACTGATGGAACCATGCCGCTCCTCCGGATAAGCCGGGCTCGCAGCCTGGAAATCAGCATGGTCACCCATAAAGTCCCGGGAGAAATCCGATCCTTCCGGAGGAAAGATCATTTGCCAGTTTTTCCCGCCATCGGTAGAGCGATGTAGCGTTTGCGAACCAATGTAAATCTTAAGTGAATCATGTGGATCGTACGCGAAGGAAGAGGATCCGTTGGGAAAATTGATTTGCGAGAAAGATTGACCACCGTCTCTGGTCAGATAGGCTCCGGTCATATCGCACCGCAAAATAAATTCGCTGTCCGAATGATAGGAGAAGGTAGGCTTGAAGGTCGATCCACCTCCTCCCGGCCCCAGGCGCTCCCAGCCTGGAGTTTTCACCGGGGCTTTTTCAGCTTGCGGTTGGCAGGATAATGTGACGGAGATCAGGAAGAGGGGCAAGTACCGGAAAAGGGAAGAAGAAGACATCTTATGCATTGAGCGGACTATTGAAGATCGAAAATAGCAAACTCCGGTTTCTGCTCCAGGAAACAAGCTGGATATGAGCTGTCCAACCTCAAATTGTGCTTCTTTGAATGTTAAGAAAATCTTAAAATACATGGATTAGGAAGATTATTGATCATTTAAAGACACATAACCACGAACACATCTTACTTTATTCTTAACCTCAAAAGCACTATTCATGCGACTTCTGATTGCGTTCTTCTTTTCTATTCTTTGTTACCAGGGTATTTGTTCCAAAGTGGCAGCCACGGCACTGGACTATGAATTTATTTGTACGGAATTAGTCTACTTTACGGCACCGGCTCAAACCCAATATGACGTGGGAGACGATATTTACGTGCGACTTGATTGTGGAAATCCGCAGTACATTCATTCGGTGAGATTGTATCTTGGACATCAGCTGGTTGGCGTGGATGGTACCGCACCGTACGAATTTTGCCGGCCCAACCTGTCCGAGCATCCTGCTTTGCGAAATATGCAGGCCGGCAAATATGCCCTCACCGCCAAGGTACGGTATACTTGTGGAAATTACCGGCATATCACCAAAAACATAAAAGTGGGGTATAGCCGGCCGGTAGCAGTCATTGTCGGAGATCAGAACCTGACCTGGCTGAAGAACCTCAAGCATCAACGTCCCGATTGGAGCCTGGCTGAATATAAAGTTAGTGCCCGTTCTTATATAAAAGCGGTTCCCTGTAATGAGAAATCCGGGAAGATCTTATGGTATAACATGGAGGGAAAAATTGTCGGACGGTTTCCCCATAATACACGATACCAGGGTATTTTTCAGAATGCAAAACTTATAAAAGTGATCGCCGATCCCTGTCGAAACTAATTATCTAAAAGGCCTCTACATGAATTTCGCCCTTTAGTAAGCGCTTTTTCAATACGGAATACTTAAATTGGCAGTAATTCGAATTGCTGTCAATTTTTTTATTGTATTTGAAAAATCTTACCATGAAATTGATTCCTTCCATAGTACTTGTTCTTTCGATATGCTTTGTGTCCTCAAGTACCATGTTTGGTCAGGAGAAATTAAAAGCACTCATCATTGATGGA
>JAGQWZ010000307.1 GCA_020436835.1 Saprospiraceae bacterium
AGATGGGGAAGGCCGGGGAAATGATCCGGTTGGATGACCATGCTCAGGAGATCATCACGGCGGTTGGAAGCGCTTACACCGGCAACGGTCCCGCTCGCGGCCACCAACTGACCTATGTCCTCTCCCTGGACAATAAAGAGGGCTCCTATGCCAGGATCGATTTTGATCAAAGCAACACCCTGGCCATCACGTACACCCTGACTGACCAATAAACCCCCGTAATAAAACTCAAATCCATTCGCAGTAGACTAAAGACCAGGAAGCAGGGGGTCCAGGCAGCTTGCTTCCAAAACAGACCAAAGCCTCAGACCAGTCGCCCATCATCACCTGATCACAGAGACCAGACTCAAAGGATAATTGCAGAGCCCGGCAAGGAGTTTTCTTCAGCCGGGTTTTTTATTTTTTTCCGGCATCTTGTATTTCCTGTATGGGGTAACACTCACGCTCTATCCAGGGGGGGCAATCCTCCGGAATACCGGGGTCAATACAAATCGGAATCAGGGGGTCAAACCTATCGGAATATACAATAGACAGACTATTGTAGCCAAGCTGGAGGATATTTCTCTCCGGAAGGCCAGCATTTTCCGGGGCTGGATTTTCTACTATGGCCGTTTTCGCACTGGCCATATCGTTGCCATGCGGCATACCGAAGAATAATCAGACTATATCGAAGAGGCAATTGACAATATTGATGTCCCAAATGCCACCAAAATATTTCAAACGCTCAAAGGTACCAGTGCAGGTGGAAAGGTCAGCTAGGATGGTAAACTTCTAGCTGAATTTAAGTATTCAGATCCCATAGAACCATAAGCAAGCATCCAGCATAGACCAGAAAGCGGATAGAGGTAAGTTAATGCCCAGTCGGTTTCACTTCCTTGCGCCACTAAAAAAGAAATCCCACCAATAATCAGGGTCAATCCTACATATCCTTTGAAAGGATTTGATTTTAATCTCATGATCCCAATGCCGAAGAGTACGGTAACTATGGGTACCGCAATGGTAGCCGGGGCCATGGCCAGCATTTCCCAATGCGTTTCCCGTTCCATCATATATTTTGCCATAGTTTCAGCGGGTAGTCCACTTTTTTGGAGTGAACCGATCACCACCCGATAACCGGTGGCAAAGACACCACCGCTAGCAGCCATTATGCCAAATAGGTATAGAAATAGCCCAAACTTGGGCTTCTCATTTCCTATAATTCTTGCAGTGGAAATATGGATCATAATGAAAAACATCATTGCATAAACGCCAAATACGCCTTCAACATAGCTTGAAAACCCGTCAGGATTTCTGCCGACCCCAAGAAGATACATGGCAATAGCTATCAAATAAAGAAATGGCCCAATGAAATGAGCATAAATCCGGACTTTGGTAATCAAACTGTCTATTTTATTCATTTGCCAAAAAATTTAAATGGTGGAGCGGCAAAGATAGGTAGTCCAAAACTTTCAAACTTGTATGAATGTAACATCTCCCGGAACCTCTCAGAAAGGAAGTTGACCTACTATGTGCGTTCTGTTCTTTAAATATTGGCCCGGGGTCATCTCAGCGTATTCCTTGAATGCACGGACAAAATGCGGTTGGTCATAATAGCCGTTCATTAATGCAACCTGGGTCAAGGTTTCGTGCTCCTGGTGCATTTGCTCAAGTGAAAAAATAAATTGTTTCATTGCAATGGCTTGCGAGGGAGGAAGTCCAAACCAATCATTAAAAAGTCGGTAAGTGTGCATCCTTGAATATCCAGACAGACTGCAAATGTCGACAGGTTGCCTGTTAATCTTTTTGGTGACTGCCTGGTCAAGTAGTCTTGACAATCGCATTGCTACATCAAAATCGGCATGGTCTTTAATGATAGAATGAACAAAATTTTCGAGCCAAATAGCACGGGAGTGAAAGTCGGGCAGTGCCCTAATTGCATCTTCCATCATTCCAATATCTTTTGCTAAAATATCTTCACCGTTTATTGCCCAGTCAACTAGCTCACTGCAAGGAAAGTCAAACATGAGTTTTACGGCTATTGCATTTAATCTCACACCTATTTCGTGAGTTTGAGAGAACGAAACATTGATCGGTTTGGTTTGCAGTCCCGATAAAAAGCAAAATTTTTCTGTAGGGTTATATGATTTAGATGTGTAGGTTTCGCTGTATATAGTCCAGGGTTTATCAAACCTAAAAATCAGGTCAAGATGACCATCTGGCAGTAATTTCCAATGTTGAGGGCTGTCGCTGGTCTGCTCCCAGATCATAGGAGAAAGTCCCACCAGTTTTCTCGGTATGTAAACATCAAACTTCACTCCTGTACACGGTTCATTGTCATTTTAATCGTCATTTTAGCCTGGCCGCTAACGGTGAGCACACCCGGCCGTGCCTACAAAGCAGGCATACCGTGGTCGTGCAAGCTTAGGTGCAGCGGATTTCACGCCAAAGTCTTCCTTATCTCCTCAACATGAACAGCACGACTTTAAACCTTCCGTATTAGTCGACTGATAGTCGGCGTCCATTGATATTCCGGTATATTCAGTGGTACGCGACAAAAAATGTTGTCCTCATCAAGTCCCCAACAAGTCCAGACTTCGATCAAATAATTTACCTGGTTGTTAATCTAAATTGACATTTTACAGATCAACGAACCTTAGGCGATAAATTTGGTGAACCTGAGATTTTCTAATCTCCACAGTGTCACATCAGTTATTAACAGTGAATTGCACGCCATCTTCTACAATAAATTCAGTGGGAGGGTTTATTTCCAGTCCATCGTTTTTAACACAATCTGACTCTATGATGATGTCACCTTCATAGCAATCACCAGGTGAAGCACGTCTGTTCCAATTAGCTGGATCATACCAGTCCACCATACTTCCTGTTGCACTTCCACCAACAAATCGAAAGTTCGAACTGTTAACCGAAAAGGGGACAGATAATTCACTACCGTCAAAATCCGGCCCATCAATAACTAAATCATCGTAAATAAGCTCAATCTTATAACCTCCAACACCACAACAAAAGCCATCACCATAACTATCATATAATTTCAAGGTATAATTTCCATCCGGAACATCCAGTGTATAAACCTTTGTAGTATGTGCTAATGGCGAAGGAGTAAATTCATCACCAGGAGGGAAATTACCATCTGAAGCAACAATATTACCTATCTCATCTATGATTTCCCAGGACATGTCTCCCGGAAATTCATCGAAGTTTAAAGTAAAAGTTACTAAATTCTGAGCTGGAGGATCACAACCTCGTGATGACAATATACTCACTCGTGAGCCATTAGAATCGAAAGCTTTTCTCATGAGATCTACTTGTCCCTGTGTAAACAGATTCATACAGGCATCATCAGAATAGTCCATGTAATTCTGAACCATACATATTAATGGTCCTGCATACCCCGGACTTTGATTCGGGCAAGCCGGGGAATCGACATTACATAAATAATTCGGACCGGGTGCATTTGGGGTATCCATTATTCCATCATCTATATTGCAATTTCCATCTCCCCATATGTGGGTTAGTCTTAACCAGTGACCCACCTCATGCGTTCCTGTTCTTCCCAAATTGTAGTTGGGGTCCGAAAAAGCAAACTCTTCTCCTCTTCCGACACTAAGATAATCTAGAACTACTCCATCAATCGAGTCTTCTGCATCAGGAAATGTAGCATAGCCGCGCAGATTTGCGATATCGCAAATAAAAATATTGAGGTAATCTCTTGCTGGCCAACCCGATATTCCACCAGTAGACTCATCTTTCACACTGGTTTGGATATGAAACTCAGTAGAATCTGTGTAGGTGCGCGTTATTCCACAAGTTGCGTTACCAAATGGATCCCGGGTCGCCAGGCAAAATTGCATTTCCGGATTCGCTGCAACTTCGTGCCACTGAGTCGGAGAGGTTATTACACTATTAAAGTCTTCATTGAGCACGTCCAGTTGAGAATAGATTTGCTCATCACTAACATTTTCTGCCTCAATGTTGTAGACCACATGTACGACAACAGGTATGGTAACAATTCCCTCGTAAGCAATGCCTGATGAGCTACTCTGCTTACTTTGTTCTTGTTTCAGTCTGAACTCCGGATTGTTCTTCATCTGCTCCAGGTACGCATCGTGGGTTCCGCAGGTAGCCTGTGCGGAGGCTGCAATTGAGCAAAAGCAGAGTAATACAAGGATTATTGCGGATTTCATGGCGGTCTACGTTTGAGTGAAAAAGCAATGTACAAAATATTTGATCCTTGATAACTTTCCCGTACTCACTCGTATATGAATGACGATGGTTGTTATGGTATCATATTTTGGTTCAAGCTGTTTGGTTCAACCGCAGGTA
>JAGQWZ010000308.1 GCA_020436835.1 Saprospiraceae bacterium
CTCCCTGCCTCTGCCCAATACTCTCTGCTCACCTACTCAACCAATTACCTAATCACCTATTCACCCTAAATTTCTATCTTCAGGATAAAGATAGAGCGACAAAAAGTGAGCAACCTCTTCGATGCCCTTGATCAAAGCACTGCGTTCAACAAATTTAAAGTCGATGACCTTTTATTTGTGGAATATACCTGTGATCCGGGAGGTCCGAAGGCAGAGATCTGGTCGCACACCAACTACTTCACCTATATCGTCTCCGGAGAGATGACTTTGAAGACCCCGGAAAAAACCTATCAGATAAAGGCAGGGGAATCTTATTTTATTCGCAAGGGAGCCTTTATTATCCCGCAATTTTTTGAAGAAGTTTTTTGTGACATGATCATCTTTATTCCGGATGATTTTATTCGAGGGGTAATCGATAAGCACCAATTGCCATTAATTCCATCCAACAGTCATCAAATTAAAAACCAGATTCTCCCATTAAATCTGGATGAAACCCTGATCCGGTATTATCAGTCATTATTTAGTTATTTTAAAAATGATAAGCCGCCGTCGGAAATTCTACTAAAACTGAAATTCGAAGAATTAATTATCAATATTCTCACTAATACTACGAACCGCGATCTGATCAATTGCCTGGCAGAGATTCATCACAATACAAAACCTTCGCTCACGGCCATTATGGAACAGAATTTCAATGCCAATCTGAGTCTCTCCGAATTTGCCCGGATGACCACGCGCAGTCTCTCCACTTTCCGGCGTGATTTCGAGAAAGCCTACCAGATTCCTCCCGGTGAATGGCTGAGAAAAAAAAGACTGGAATTCAGTCGGCATCTGTTAAAATCTACCCCAAACAATGTCGATGATATTGCCTATGAAAGCGGTTTCAGTAGCCGTACCCATTTCATCCGCTGTTTCAAAGAGCAGTATGGCCTTTCCCCGCACCAATACCGGCTCAGAAAGGTATAAGTCGCTCATTTTCAAAAGTAAATGTCAGTGTTTCGCTTCATGACCTCCCACGGTCTTGACACTGTGCGTAACAAATCTGAACCGCACAGATACAAGGAACAGTGGTAAAACATATAGATTTGAAATTGCCCTAAAAGAAAATTTGTTCACTAAAACCTCTTACATCTAATGAAATTCTTCTATCCGTACATTTCAGAGCAAGTTCGTCCCGCGGACTTTCGGCAAATACTCATTTTTGTCTTTTTTGCATTTATACTTCAACAAAATCTGACAGTAGCAGCCGATCCTATTGAATTTAATGGCGATCAAAAAGAATTAATTATTGAGATCAATAAATTTACCTATACCATTGCCAATCAACACGACCAGTTCTATTCCTTTATCGGAGTGCGGGCTCTGGCTATGGTTCACCTGGCCATCCACGATATTTACAATGCAAATGAAGCCCAATACCAACCCTATTTGCTCAAGACAAAAATTAATGCGCAATTTAATCCGGGCATCGCGGCCATCAGCGCCACCCGCACGATATTAAAAAAGGCTTATCCCGAAAGAAAAGATACCATCGATCAGACCTGCGATCAATGGCTGGCCTCGTTAGCCGACACTTCCTTTAACGCGGCAAGCGTTGATCTGGGAAATACGGTCGCCCAATTATATATTCTGCACCGGGCCAATGACGGTCATCAAAAAAACGGCGATTATACACCGATGACCAAACCGGGTGACTACCAATATACGCCGGGATTCGACTATGTCTGGAAACCGGACTTTTCCGTAGCACGACCTTTTACGCTTGACTCGGTCAGTCAATTACGTTGTCCTCCACCACCGGCATTGACTTCCGAAACCTATGCCGAATCGTATAATGAGGTGAAAGCATATGGAGTAAAAAACAGTACTTCCCGCTCGGAAGATCAGACTTCTTTCGGACACTGGTGGGCCGAATTTGGGGAACATGGCTGGAATCGCATCGGCCGGATCGTCGCTCAGTCCCACGATCTTTCCGCCATCGAAGCCAACCGCATGTTTGCCCTGCTTAATATGAATTTATACGACCTGTACCTGGTCTCTTTTGACAGCAAATACACTTACGACACCTGGCGACCTTATACCGCCATTCATAACGGAGAAAACGACAATAATCCAGCGACGCAGGGACAAGCAGACTGGGAGCCGGAAATGGTGACGCCTCCCTGGCCGGAATACCCTTCGGCTCACGCCTCCGTGGGTGCTGCCGGAGCTGAGATCGTCAGCCAGGTGTTGGGCACCCCCAAGGTGACCTTTACGATGCAATCAACCACCGCATTGCCTTCTCAACCGGAACGTACCTACCACAACCTGGACGATGCTGCCAACGATTGCGCTGATTCGAGGATCATGAATGGCTATCACTTCCGTTTTGCCACCGAAGAAGGTAAACGCCAAGGCCGGGCACTGGCAAAGCACACGATGTCGGGTTTTCTGGGGAAGAGGTGATTGGTGGATTGGGGGAGCAAGTAATTGGGTGATTAGGTGAGCAGGTCGTGGATCAGGGAGCTTGAGCCAGAGCCTATGGAGAGCAGAGATCCCTGAGCCGTTTGGAATGACGAAGGATAGAATGCCCGATGTCCGGGTGTCCGCTGTCAGGCCAGCCAGGGACGATATTATAAAATCAGGAGATAACCCAGGAGAGAGGCGAATCCTGAGCATGTCGAATCCTGAGCATGTCGAAGGATATTCGCCGACTTACAAACGATACATTTTTGACTTAACGCAACGGCAGAAGGTAGATGGACGAGTGACCACAACCCCGCTCCAGGATCGCACCGAGGTGCTATACCACCAAAAACAGAGTGCGGAAACAACTTTGTCTTATAAAGGGGATTAATTCCTGTGCGCTCCAGGATCGATTGCACCCATTAAGGTGTCGCCCCTACGGGGCTTTGTCTGGTGTTCCCGACTTTTATTACAAATATGTCGCCCCTCTGGGGCTCTTTGAATCACGAATTTTCGAATGTGGAATCAGCGTCGTTAAGTTTAAGTATTTTATATGTTACAATATTAAAAATTAATAACCCAGGAGAGAGGCGAATCCTGAGCATGTCGAATCCTGAGCATGTCGAAGGTATTCGCCGATTTACAATCGACACATTTAGCCTTAACGTCACTTCCGATCTAAATCGTCGATCCTTTTTATCTGGGTTGTATTCCATTCATCCTGGCTGTAAGGAGTTGCGAACCATTGATCCAGGATTTCCTTCAGCAAAGGTTCGGAGGTAGCACGAAGACTCAGGGCCAGTACATTGGCATGGTTCCAGATACGGGCTCCTTTGGCGGTCTCCGCATCATGGCATAAAGCGGCCCGGATACCCGGAAATTTATTGGCGGCAATACTGCACCCGGTACCGGTCCAGCACATGACAATGGCTTCGTCCACTTCTGCTTCTTTTATCTTCTCCACCGCTTTTTGGGTTACTACCGGCCAGTCCTGGGCTTCCTCTCCTTTCTCCGGTCCAAAATAAATAATCTCATGGCCCCGCTTTTTTAATTCTTCCAATAAAATGTCCACCAAATGGGTGTGTTCATCTGTGCTTACCGCTATTTTCACTTTATTCAATTTTCGATTAGGAATTAGGAATATTCCTAATTCTTAATTCTTAATGATTCTTAATTCTCAATTCCTAATTCCTTACCGTTAAGTTAAGCTCGAAAATTTTGTATTCAAGTCGGCGAATATAGATTCGCCGCTATCACTATTTACAATAAATTTAATTCCTTAACAATATCAATTCATTAACTTAACGGCATTGATTCTTAATTTCCTAATTATATGTAAGCCACGCCGTTGCCGCACACGCTTTATCCACCTTAAATCGAATCCAGCGGGCCTGAAAATAATCGGGAAAAGTGAAAGAAAATTCTTCGTTTGGGCCTACTTCGAATGTCTTGTATTGTACCCAGGGTCCATGTCCGACCGGATTGACCTCGGCGGTAAAAGTCACCGTAACATTTAAATCGTGTGTTAAGGTCAATTCTTTCTTATCATAAAATCCAATTAAATAGGGGTCGGAAATTTCATTGGCTTTTACGGCCGTATTTTTCCAGGGACCTCCGGTACCCACCGGCTTACCCAATTTCCAAAGATCATCAATGACTCCCAACCAAACCGCTGCTTTGCGGTCGGCTGAAAAAATAATATGTTCATTATTTTGACTGGCAGGATCAATTCCGCTCATGACCAACATGCCCCGGTAAGAGGCATAGTCATGAATACGAAAATTATGGGAAGCCACCGGTCTGACCTTCGCCATGCCGTCTGCATTTTCCGCAGGTAATTCGTAAAAAGTACCATGACAGTTAAATAAATCCCTTTCGGTAGCTACTTCCCGGCAGATTCTTAATTCACCATTTAGGGTCAGGGGAGTGAAAAGATCGCTTCCCTTCGGCAATCGCCAGCGCCGGTTTTTTTCATCAATTACCAACACCGATGCCTCATCGATCTGTAAAACATTTTTCGGAATGGCAAATTTCTCCTTAATATATTTTTCGGTTTCCGGATCTTGCACTTTAATTAAATCCAAATGCTCATCCAATTCGTAATAGCCACCCAGATTGAAATTACCTCCTCCGATTTCAGCCGGCACTACGCCCATTTTCTGCCGGCTATCTCCCAAACTATAAAGTAAACCACCAATGGTTGAGTCATCCTGAATTCTTGAAATTCCGGAGAAAATATGATCCACTTCCATTGAAGGCTCGGCATCAAGCTGAGTATAATTGAAAATCAGGGTATACTTTGCGCCATCAGTGGTCCGGGCCCGTATCCATTCCGCCCGACGATCACTAAAATCAATCATTTGCGTTTCACCGCTCTGCAATTCTGTTCTTTGTAACGCTTCCCAGTGATTATTTCCGGCTACATCCACTTCGAAAATTACCGTGGTTTTCGCGGATCCTTCCTGGGTGAGCCAGGCAACTTTCCGGTCCCAACCGGCAAAGAGAAACGGTTCGGATGTCTCATCCGCATCAACCTGTTCCTCCATCCACACCGCCCCACTGGCAGTTGCCATACCCAGCGAATCCGGCCTGCCCGGGGAAGTGAACCAAAGATTAGAATTCGACTGCCCGGGACCTCCAATCTCTCCTTTCAATTTCCGCTTGTTTAAAAATTCCCTGCGGGCGGAATCATCGCAGCCAAAAACCAACTGATCATTCCAACGGCAGAAATCCCCAATTACTTTCAGATAGGCCGACCGGGGACGGATACCGGCGCTATTGGCGGAAGAAAAGGTAGCCGGAAATGTCCAGAACATGCCATGCATAGTCATTAAATAACCAGGATCATCTTCCGTACCAACATTCCGAATTCTCGGCCATTCGGTATTCCATCCATGGGCACCATCATAACTATGACTCGCTTTTGGAAGCCGGTAGAATTGCCATTGATCCGGCGAGCGAACACCGACTATGATTGACCGGTGATCCCAGCCGGTTACCCAGATCGGATCGGTATCCGGGTTTTCGTTTCCATAGATGCCTCCCGGTCCGGTGACTTCCACGAATTGATTTCTGCGGATGATTTTCCAATGCTCACCATCCCATTCCGCCAGGACCCCGGATTCGATGTCAAATTTCTCCAGAGCCTCTTCCGTGGCCTCTCCATTATTGCTATAGACCAGGACTCCCTGACCAGAATAAAGGCCCTTCCCATGGGCTCCGGGCAAAGTGGCATTTTCCGGATTCACCGAAGTTGGATCATGCTCCCGCTTCCCGGTTAGATCATTGCCATCCTTATATAACTGATGTACGGCCAGGCTGTGCACATTTACGTCATAAAAGCCTTCCTCCATGGTGCCGTAATAAATCTGATTCGCCGGATCGAATAAATGCCGGGCATTGCCCGTATGCCGGCCCGGCATTTCCGTATAGGGAATTGTCCTGACCTGACGTTGGTGGTCAATAACATAGGGTCCGATAAATAATTGACTGCTCTCCTGGTGTATCATCCGGTTGGCCGGAGTGCCACCGATACTCTCCTCGTGTACCGTTCTTTCCAAATCTGCATTGATCTCATACAATTTATCGGAAGAGCCCAGGGGTAAATGAGGACCGTAAGTAATGACCCACAACCGGTCGGCCCAGGGTACTACGGCACCGGTACCACATTCATCCTCATCATTATAATGCGCCAAATGGGGATAGATGCCACTGACCGAGCGAACCCGTTGTTCCAATGGTTGCCCCTCGAATGAACAAGCAACAGCCCCGGCCACCATAAAAAAAACAATAAGTAATCTTGTCATTGATAATTCTCTTTGGATAAAAAAATCTGGTATGGATACGGTGGTATTAATTCTTTTCGTGCCAGTACTTCTCGATCTCCTCCAGAGTTTTTCCCTTGGTTTCCGGAACCAATCGATTGAAAAATATAATGGCAATAAAACAAAAAATGGCAAACGTAAAAAAACCGACATGCATACCCGTTTTTGCGACATACCAGGGAAATAGAAAAGCGGTCAGAAAATTAGTGGTCCAGTTGGCGAAAGTAGCAATGCCCATCGCCCGGCCCCGTAGTCGATTAGGATAAATCTCTCCCAATAAGACCCAGATAACGGCATTGATTGAAATAGCCAGACCGGCCATATAAATGCATAACATCACGATTATTGCCAGACCGGAAGTCTGTCCTGACATAAATTGAAAAGCGATAACCAGCAGGGACAGGCAAACGGCAGCCATGCCCCAGATCAGTAATGGTCTCCTTCCCCAGCTGTCAATTTTCCATAAAGCAATCAGGGTAAAAATGAGATTTATCACTCCAATGGCGACCTGAAACTGCAAGGCACTATCTAATGCCAGGCCTGCATTTTCCAGGATCGAGGGACCGTAATAAACCACAATATTGACTCCGGTGAACTGCCCAAAGACCGACAGTCCAATCCCCAGAATTAATGCCAGTCGCAGACCGGGTTTAAATAATTCGGAAATCTTACCCTCTATCTGGGCCAGGCTCTCTTTGATCTCCCGGAATTCTTTCACGGCTAAACTGACCCCTCCAATCCGGGTTAAAATATAGTTGGCTTTTATTTCCTGTTTATTTTTAATCAACCACCGCGGACTTTCAGGAATAAACAGAAGAGAACTAATAAATAATGCCGATGGTATCATTTCGGTGCCAAACATACCCCTCCATACATTGTCAACCAATGCATCATTGGCAAATGAAAAAAGCGGAGCCAGCCCATCATCGGAAGTAGAAAATCCAAGCAATAACCAATTGGAAAAATAGGCTAACAAAATTCCCACGACAATGGAAAGTTGATAGAAAGCGACCAACCTGCCCCGGATAGAAGGAGGAGCAATTTCAGAAATATATAAGGGAGATAAAACCGACGCCACTCCCACGCCCAGCCCACCGATAAACCTGGCGACAATCAGAAAACCAAAGGTCAGGGGTATTGCACAAAGAAGGGCAGAAATAAAAAAAAGTAAAGCAGAAAAAATTAATACCGGTTTTCGCCCGTAGCGATCACTCAACGAACCGGCGATTGCGGCCCCGGCGATCGCTCCGACCAAGGCCGATGAAGCAAACCAGCCCACCTCAATTTTCGACAACGAAAAAAAATCCTCTACCAGGGAAAATGTTCCCGAGATCACCGCAGTATCATAACCAAATAATACTCCTCCCAATGATGCGACCAAACAAATCAAGCCCAAATACATCCGGTCGGGCCGGTCTCTATTCAATGCGACATTTTTCATCCGGGCAATTTTTCCTCTATTTTAACCATGGTCTGCCAGCATTTCAAAAGGAATCTGGGGGTGTGAAAACAACCTTTCCATTTACCGCCTTTTGCGGGCAGGAGTATTTCTCCGCGGCGATTTAAATATCCATACCATTCTCCATATTCCGGGTCGGCAAAACGATTCCAACTGTAATTATGCAACTTTTCAAACCATCGCCAGCAATCACTATTTCCGGTATGAAGAAAGGCTTTCAGCATCGCAATCATGGCCTCCTGGTGCACCCACCATAATTTCTGATCCCATTCTAATTTATCCGGTGGGTGTCCCTTCACATCCAGAAAATAAAATAAGCCGCCATATAGGGTATCCCAACCAAAATCCATCAACTCCAGGGAAATACGCGTCGCGTTTTCAATCATTTGCCGATCACCTGACCTTTCTGCAAGGTCCATCATAAACCACATGGATTCGAGACCATGACCGGGATTGACCATCCGCCCCTCGAAAGTATCGAGAAATTCTCCGTCCTCGCCTACATGCTCCAGAATCACTTTCTGATCAGGCCGGTAAAGCACCTGCATGACCAGCTGCATGGATCGATCAATGGTTCTTTTCACCAGATCAGGATCGATCAAGTGTTCGACCTCCAAAACGAGGTTTGACAGGATCATCGGCAAGGCCAAACCCTGCATCGGCCGGGTTCCGGGAACACTTTTTTCATATTTGCCCTTGGGGTGATCTTGCCGGGCGATAATATTTTTAAATGTGTCTGTTGCTAATTCCCGATGCTGCTCATCTCCGGTCAACCGGTATAACCGGGAAAATGCCATCGCGGCAAAGCAGTCTGAAAATATATTATAGGGTTGCACCAACGGCTTCCCCTCCCGGGTGAGTGAAAAATACCAATTACCCTGCTCGTCCCTTCCGTGCTTCCGTAAAAAATCTCCACCCGGCCGGGCCAGGTCCAACCAGGTTTCGTTAACCCCTAGTTCATCACAAAGCATGGAGAAGGTCCATACCTCCCGGCATTGCAACCAGATGAATTTATCGGTGTCGTAAACGGCTCCCTTATGATCCAGGCAAGTGAAAAAGCCGCCATACTCCGGATCCGGCGAATGGTTGACCCAAAAAGGAATGACATTCTCTAATAAAGCCTCCTGATAAAATTGAGCGTAATGTGCGGGACTCATAGAGTATAAAAGTAATCATTCAGGATTTTTTCCCGGCAATTATCAAGGGCTATTCACGACCTGCATAAAAGTCAAAAATTTCAATAAAGTAATTTTTTCACTTGGACACCACCTGACTTTATCACTTGCAACAAAAGGGAAAAGCTGCGCCCGTGTTTTTTTTTATACCCTATAAAATCTTTAAACATAGCCTATTGCTGATAAACCCGGATCCAGTCCACGATCATGTGGGTAGGCAGATCAGCCGGATCAACCTTCCCCACCCATGATCCACCCAGTTGCATGTCAACCAGAAGATAAAAGGGCTGATCAAATGGCCACTGGCTGGAATCTACATTCTCCCATCTGGGATAGATGAATGTCTCCTGACCATTAACCGTGAAAACCAGCTTATCGGAAAACCACTCCAAACCATAAAGATTAAATTCTTCCGGATCCACCCCGGTGGTGGCATAATGCGGAGGATTATTATCCTGTTTCAATTCCAGGGTGTAATACGAATGAACGGTTTGATAAATCTGCTGCTCGTAATTCAGGTGCTCCATAAGATCGATCTCGCCATTCCGGGGATAGGCCCCATACTTCGGTTGATCGGCTAACATCCACAGAGCCGGCCAGGCGCCGGTCGCATTTTCCAGTTTTACCCTTAGTTCTATTTTTCCAAATTGAAAGGCAAACTTACCTTTAGTGTTCACCCCACCGGTGTGATAGGTTGCGGTATCGATCGAACGGTCCGGATTGGTCCTTCCTTTTAAAAATAAAAATCCGTCTTTTATTTCAATAAGATCCGGGCTATCGGACATGTAATTTCCCCAATCAGCCGTATTTCTTTTAATGACATTCCAATAATTCGTGTCAAGGGTGGACTGGTCAAAATTTTCTTCCCAAATTATTTGCCAAGGTTGTATCTCCTCACCTGACGGTTTTAAAGCACCCTGCGACTGGCTACAATGGGTGAAAATAATCGCTATAAAAACCAAAAAACCAAATATTATCTGCTGCATAATCCTCATCATCAATCAGCACTACGGTTTAAGTGGCCTTACGATAAAAGAATAATGATAATCTTTCGGGGGTAACCTATATTCCGGATGGGTACGGGCTCCCCAACTATCATCACCTCCAACCCCCATTTGTTTATAATCCAGATTGAGGAAAACAAAAGGACCTGGTTGAATATCAGTGGTATGCCTTTGCGCTTTTTCCCTTCCCGGATCAAAATCTTCCATCGAATTCTGCAAAGCACTGAAACAAATTAAATCAGTGCCTTCAAATCGAATTCCGGTGCCGGAAGTATTCTCCAACTGCACCCAACGGACGTCCGTTTTGTATCCATTTTCCTGGGGCCGGATATATGGTACATAAAGTTCGGACACATTCGCCCGGTATTCGGCGACAAAGGAGGCTGAATGACGGTCCCAATAATTCTCATAGGGTCCTCTTCCATACCACCTGACTTTATTAAACTCCTGTGGCAGGGTAAAAATACTACCGAAACGGGGAAGGTCCTGCAGGTCTTGCTGCAGATTCCCGAGATCAAGGCTGACCTGCATTTCACCGTTGGCGTTAATTAAATACTCCAGGTCAACGGTACCTCCAACATCTGGTAAACGCAGCGTTGCCTTTATTTTCACCAGCTCCGCATCGCCATCTTTTGACATTTCTTTTGCATCTTCATTCAGCACCCTAAATGAAGCAAGTGGTTGATTGGTACTGGCCTTTTTCCAATCCGCTTGTCTCTCCGGCATGCCATTTCCAAAATCATTGTCGATCGGTGCCCTCCAGAAATTCGGATGCACCGGTTGGACAAATACCGGTGTATTATTGATCGAATAATTATTTAAGCGTCCGGTATTACGGTCAAAATCAGCCTGAAAATTTTCACCGGAAATTAGCACGGTATTTTCCCTGAATTGAATATTTACCTCACCAGTCGATTCAATGTCAACCGGAAAATCATATTTACCTAACTGGAATTCCTCCCGGGCCACCACCTGTCCCGCCGGTATTAAATCTTTGGTTTCTTTTTGTATTGCTTCCACCTGTAGAAAATATTCACCATCGGAAAGTGAGGGCATTTCAATTTTAATTTGCCCTGTCGCCTGCGGATTAATTTGTGGCATATTTTCTTCACCCTGATCTGCGATCACGCCATCCCTCAATAATTTCCAACTCAAAATGTAACCGGAAAGCCCGGAAAAGAAAAATTCATTTTTAATTTCCTACTGCCCCTGCAACGTATCGAATTCAAACTGGATATTCTGATAAACTTTATGCACCTCTGCGAGGGCAGGATGAGGAC
>JAGQWZ010000309.1 GCA_020436835.1 Saprospiraceae bacterium
ATATTTTTAACAAGGATGAAAATTGTCTCAACTATTTCGATTCTATCAACCAGATCTGGAATTGTTATTGCGCTAAATGTGAGACGAGGATCATAGAAATTTCGGGGACCTATTGCAATCTGGATTTCTATAAGCAATTTTCCCAGTTTCAACCGGGACATAACTATATTGTAAACATTACCTCCGGCACTATAATCGGAGGATGTACTGCTGGAGACACGGCCCTGTCTTTTGTAAATATTCCCCTTGCCGGAACGACTATTACCATCAATAACCGCGGAGTCATCGCCGGCGGGGGAGGAGCCGGTGGAAAGGGAGGTGAATACCGGAACCAGACTTTTTGCGTCGAACCTTCATCCCCTCCCCAGATGGGAGAATCCGGTGGGCCTGCCATCGCTACCCGGAATGGCGTGATCATCAAAATTAACAACTATGGAACGATCGCCGGAGGTGGCGGTGGAGGTGGCGGTGGCGGACAAAATACCGGCAGCATAGACGGTGGCTCCGGTGGAGGCGGTGGCGCTGGGTTGCCGGGTGGAAACGGTGGTGCTGCCGGTGGGATTTATTCTAATACGGTCCAGTGTATACTCGCATCTTCAATGGCTGCGGGAACGGCTGGAGGGATGACCCTGGGAGGACCAGGGGGAATGTCCGGATCACCAGGCGGGGAGGGAGGGGCCAGAGGTCAGCCAGGTGCCCAGGGTGGTGGCACAGCTGGAGTTAATGGCGGTTTGGCAGGCAAAGCTATAAGCGGAGGATCAGGCAACATGGTGATTAATCTTGATGCAGGACAGCTATTTGGCACCATTGACTGAGTCGTCTGCTTTAATTCTTTTTCGTTAGAGGGATGTCAACGCAAGATTTGCACTGGTGCCAGGATTTCCGCTGGACCTGGTTTTCCATTTGCTCATTTTATTTTCTGGCCACTATTCCCACATGTCCGGTCCGGAAGGGTTCATCTCCATAGGAATCAAGAAGTTCTATCTGGAACCCAATGTCCTCCAGGATGCCTTGCAAGGTTGCTTTCTTATACAATCGTTGGCGGTGGATTTCCTGGGAGCGACGGTAAAGTTCTTCGACTTTATAAAACAGAGTGATATCGCGAGTGAGAATTTCTCCACTGGCATCTTTGTCCAGGGTAACGAACATACTCCAGTTTGCCCTTTCAATGATACGCCGGGCCAGATGACCTTCTGTAGCCACGTCGGGGGTAAGAAAGTCGAAAATCAAGAGTCCGTCCGGATTCAGGGTGCTGTATAGTTTCTGGAATAATGTACCCAGATGCTGCTCATCGCTTTTGTGGTCAAAGAGATAACAAATGACCTCTCCGATCATGGAGATGATATCACAGGGAGGAGGTTCGTAATCGAATATGGAACTGCGGATAAACGATGCTTCCGGCACTTTCTTTTGAGCCAATTCAACCATATCCGGTGAATAATCTACTCCGGTTACGTCAAATCCATAAGCTGCCAGCAGTCCTGCCAATGTGCCACTGCCCGAGCCCAGATCCAGAACGGTTTTCTGGTCCGAGGTTGCCATTTTTTTGATAAGGTATGCTGCATCCCGGGCTAAACTGCTGAAATCCTGATCGTGTACCCGGGCCAGATCGGATTGATAAAAAGAGCTCATAGATCAAAAATAGATTTATAAGGCAAATAAATCTGGACTATTGTCCAAAAATGAAGGGATGGTTGTAGTAGTGATATTCCTTTGTTATTTTGAAAATGATGAAAACTGGGAGGAAGTCCAAATTAAGCCTGAGATTGCTCATTTTTCTGGTCATTTCAATGGGTGCTGGCCTGGTAGCATATACCCAAAGTGATTTGCTGAGGTTTAAGCATTATGAACTCCCCGCTGACCTACCATTTGTCGACTGTGTCTTCGAAGATAATATCGGCTTCTTATGGTTTGGCACCTATGGGGGATTGTACCAGTATGACGGATATGAATTCAAACATTTCACCCATGATTTGGAGGATCAAAATAGTTTGGGAGATAACCGGATACGGGCCCTGGTGGAGGATGAAAATGGAAATCTAATCATCGGGACACAATTGGGAGTTCATTTTCTGAACCGCCAATCAATGTCTTTCACTCTGTTTAAGGAAACCAGGGTTGCAAACGTACAAACACTCATAAAAGGCAATAATGGGACAATTTGGGCAATAACTAATATAGGAATCTACAGTTTGCAATTGCAGTTAGATAAACAAGAATACTTCGTGACAAAGGTCTGGGAGATTGGCTCGACTTTTAGTGGCGATATTTCGACAACCGATGCACTCTGTTTGACGGATGGAATTAAAATATATGTGAGAGAAGGCGGAAGTAGTCTCTCCGAAATCCGATTCCTGGAAAAAGATAATGTGAGAGGTAAGTGGATATCATGTATTTATTTCGATATACATGATCGGCTTTTTATAAACACAAATGCTGGCATTCATCAATATGATATTCGAAAAGACTCTGTGATATCGTTTTACCCATTTCCGTTTATTGACAACTTGGGCTATACAGGTACTGTGCTGGAACTGCCTGACCAGTATTTTCTCATCAATACTTTTCATGGTTTGTTGGATTTTGATGCTAAAGAAGGAGGCGTTCGAAATGTTCTATTAAATAATAGTCAGACTTTGCAATCTAGCTCAACAGATCCGAAGTTTTTCCAATTATGCCGGACAAATAGCAATCAAATTATCATTGCCGGAGGACGCAATTTTTGGTATTATGATCTAAATAGATCGATGCTTCATTTCATACCTACTAATAAATTTCAACGGTTATCAGGACCTGGAGTTTTTCCAGAATTGTACGAAATAGCAGATGGTAAAATTTTGATTTCAGATACGTCGGGTCAGCAAATATTGGATCTTGATTCTGGTAAATTCCAAGACTTTGAACCAAAAATAGTTAGTCGGAGGAATTTTAAGCCCGCCTGGTTGCTTGCTTTTTTCGGGATGGAGAAAATACGTGGGTAGGAACCGAGAACGGCTTCTTTTTATTTGAGAAAAATCACAATAGATTAATAGATTATTTTGATTCCATACCGGATGATTCGGCTCCGGATAACTTTATCGTCAGAGATTTGATTCGTGATCATCGGAACAGGATATGGTTAGCAACCTGGAATCGAGGTCTGTTTAGATATAGTTTGGATGATAATAAACTCGTTGAGTGCCATCCCTTTCCCTCCGATCTCGAAACTGATAGGAAGAGTTTTCGATCCCTATATCAGGATGCTGATCACCGAATTTGGATTGGATCAAGGAGTGGACTTATTAAATACATTGATGAGAAAGATAGTTTTATGCTATATCGTCATGATGAAAATGATAAGAGTTCAATGAGTGAAAATACTGCATTCAGTGTGATGCAAGATTCGCTTGGTTATATTTGGAG
>JAGQWZ010000310.1 GCA_020436835.1 Saprospiraceae bacterium
TGGGATAAATTTCTTCGATTGTGCCGATGTATATGAAAAAGGCAGGTCAGAAGAAATTTTGGGAAAACTCATCCGGGATTGCCGAGATGAAGTGATCATCACTTCCAAAGTTTACTTTGGTACCGGTCCTGATGTCAATGCCAAAGGGGCTACCCGCTATCATATAACCCGGGCCATCGATGCCAGTTTGAAGAGATTGGATACTGATTACATAGATCTCTATTTTATTCACCGTTTTGATGAAAAGACTCCAATCGAAGAGACTCTGGAATGCTTGAATGATCTGGTTAGACGGGGAAAAGTACTTTATCTCGGTGCAAGTAATTTTGCTGCCTGGCAAGTGACGAAAGCACTGGGAATTTCAGAGAGAAGGAATTGGTCCCGGTTCGAATGTATTCAACCCATGTATAACCTGGTAAAAAGACAGGCGGAGGTGGAAATATTACCAATGGCAAAATCAGAGCAAATCGGGGTGATCAGCTACAGCCCTCTGGGAGGTGGACTTTTGACTGGTAAGTACATGCAGGGTAAATCACCCGAAGAAGGCCGGTTATTGGTTAATAAGATGTATCAGGTTCGATATGGTGAGGAGTGGATGCAGCATGCAGTGTCAAAGTTCATTGATCTTGCCGATCAAGCTGGAATTCATCCGGTGACTTTGGCCATACTCTGGGTTGAGAAACATCCAGCCATCACCGCTCCTATTATAGGAGCCCGAAATGTAGAGCAACTGCAGTATGCTGTGAATGTTCTCACCACTGATTTGCCAGACGAACTTTATGCAGAACTCTCGGCCCTGACCCCCGAACCACCACCAGCAACCGATCGAAACGAAGAACGAACATCTCATAATTACGGTTTGAGATAACAACAGAATCCCGTGGCTATTTCTTCATTCCCGTAGGTCTTCCTCAAATCCTGGCGTTCTTGGGTATGTAGCTCAGAATACAATGGATTGATCCCCCATATTCGGTATTGATCACCACTTCCATATTAATTACATTGCCGTGTTTACAAACTTAACAATGAACTATGGTTAACAGGGTGCTAGGTATATCAGTGGTGACCATCTTTGCGCATCTGCCGCTCACGGCTCAGAATCCACAATTACACATTCAAAAAAATAATGAAGCAGTAAGGATTGAGGGAAGTGAATCCTGGCTTTCTTTTTTTGAGGGTAACCAGGGCAAAGCGTTTATGCAGAATTATCAGGGAGATCTTTATCTCGGAACCTTGAGCACCAATCTTACAGGCAAAATCAGATTCTACAACAATAATAGCACTAAAATGATCATTGATCCCAATGGCAATGTGGGAATCGGCACCGATGAACCGGGTTCAAAACTCACTGTTTTTGGGAATACAAATACTGCCATTGCAGCTGAAAGTGTGAATGCTTGGGGTGTTTACGGCTATAGTCATAATGCCGTTGGAGTCTATGGACTGAGTTTAGAACACATTGGGGTTCTTGGTGAAGGTGCTACCTGGGATTTCTACGCTGGAGGTGGAAACATGCATTACGGTATGGCCTCCTCCCGGCGCTGGAAAAATAATATTATCAACATCGATAATCCGCTGGAAAAAATCGGTGCGCTGCGTGGAGTCTATTTTGATTGGGATGAAGCACACGGAGGCCGGCATGATGTCGGGTTTATCGCCGAGGAAATTGGTGAGATTTTGCCGGAGATTGTCCACTACGAAGAAAATGGAATCGATGCCGACGGTATGGACTACAGTAAAATGACCCCTTTGTTAGTTGAAGCTATCAATGCGCTACGACAAGAATATCAGGCTGAGATCAAGTTGTTGAAAAGCCTAATTATCCAGCAAAATGAAAAGATATCTTCTCTGGAACAAACCATTTCAAAATCCTTTTCGCTAAATCTGTCCAAATAGATAGTGAGTGATCGAGACGACCATTGTCAAGAATACAAAGGGTTACATCGATGAGCCTTGTGGAGTAACATTATTACTAATCTGTCATTTTTTCTAATCGATATTTAAAAGCTCTATAAAATTTCCTAAAGCCATGAATGTCCTCAATATTTACCTTTTATTATTTGTATTAATTAACCACCTGTTAACGATCCAACTGCTTGCCCAAAATCCCTATTTACACATTCAAAATAATAATGAAGCTATCCGGCTGGAGGGAAGTGAATCATGGATTTCTTTTTTCGAGGGTAGTCAGGGTAAAGCATTTATGCAGAATTATCAGGGGGATTTATATCTTGGAATATTGACCGCCAATCCCAATGGCAGAATCAGATTATATAGTGGTAATCAAACCAGGATGATCATTGATGCATCGGGCAATGTGGGAATCGGCACGGATCTGCCTCTTTCTAAACTCTATGTCAATTCAACCGGTACCGCTATAAGAGGAGTTAGCAACAACGATGGATTCGGGGTTTATGGAGATAGCAACAATGGGAACGGAGTCTATGGGTCTAGTTTCAATGATGTCGGAATAAAGGGATATAGTGCAAAGAGTATAGCCGTATCTGGTAACGGGGCCACTTACGACTTTTTCGCTGAGGGACCAAATTTGCATTATGGGATGGTCTCCTCCCGCCGCTGGAAAAATAATATTGCCAACATCGAAAAACCGCTGGAAAAAATCGGTGCACTGCGTGGCGTCTATTTCGACTGGGATGAAGCGCACGGGGGCCGCCATGACGTGGGATTTATTGCTGAAGAAATCGGAGCCGTGTTGCCGGAGATTGTACATTACGAAGAAAATGGAATCGATGCAGATGGAATGGACTATAGCAAAATGACGCCGCTTTTGGTCGAGGCGATCAACGCGATGCGGAGAGAATACCAGGCGGAGATCACCAGGCTGGAATCAGAAATTGCCGAACTTAAACATATGATGAAGTTTCCCTCAACAATATTACCAAAGTAATATTGAACGCTTCTCTGAAGACGTATGATTTTATAGCTCCGAGGCCGCTGGCAGTGCCGAACGCAGTCTATTATTCTTAGTCAATCACTTAAAACGCATAATCTCTACTCCGGTCCAGTCCTCCGCGACTCCATCCAATGCCAGCGCGCTTGATTTACCAAGGAAAAGCCTGGATACATTGTCCCGGTCACAGATTTTAATGGCTTTATTAAAGAATTCAGAAGCGGCAATAAACTCTTTGGCATAATAGTGCTGCAGGCCTTTTTCAAAAACAGGCAGGGATTCGAGTTTCTGATCTCTGATCTCGCTGTTGTCACCACTGAAGCACTCATAAATCCCAACCGGTTCCTTTTTACCTTTAACCACCACCTGGCCCAGATAACGAAAATCCAGATCTTCCCTATTTTCAATCTCTTTGTAAGTGTATTGACTCAAAAGAATGGAAGTACCGTAATATTTCGAAAGGCTTTCGATGCGAGAAGCCGTATTGACTGAATCCGAGATCGTTGCTGCATCCATTCGCTGCGTATCTCCTATGATACCCATAATCAAAGAGCCGGTGTGCAATCCAATGCCAATACTGAGCTTTTTGCGACCCTTCTGACTTCGACGTTTATTGTATTCGATTATTTCATGTTGCATTCCCACTGCAGCCCGGACTGCGTTTTCAGACTTTTGGGGAAATATAGCCATAATGGAGTCCCCCAGATATTGATTGATGAATCCGTGATTATTCATGATCACCGGTCCCATCCTTCCATTCAATGCATTTACGAATCTGAAATTCTCCTTCGGAGTCATTTGTTCGGCCAATGTGGTATAGTCTCGTATATCGGAGAACATTACCGTGACTTTTTTCTCTTGAAAATCACCTAAACTGACATCCGTAATTCGCTCCCGGTTGATTGATTTTAAAAATTGGTTTGGAACAAAACGACCTGTAACACTAAATATCCGGTGTAGATCCAACTGGGTTTTGATCCGGGCCAACAGTTCTTCTTTGTGAAAGGGCTTTGCCAAATAATCATTGGCCCCAACCGTAAGACCTTCCACCAATCCCTGCAATTGTCCCTTTGCGGTTACCATGATCACCGGCAATTCGGAGGGAAGGTATTTTTCCCTGATCTTCTGACATACTTCATATCCTGACATCCTCGGCATCATGACATCAAGCAGGACCAGATCAAAAGATTGACCACCCATGATGCATTTGATAGCCTCTTCCCCGTTCATCGCCTGAGTGACCTGAAATCCCATGGGGGTCAGGTGATTTCTTAATACCTGTTGGTTTACCGGTTCATCATCAACGACTAAAATTTTTACTTCACTGCCGGAAGCAGAAACTTCATTTGCGGGTAAATCCTCATTGGTAAAAATATGATTCCTCCGATCTTCATCCGGCTGATTTTCAGCTACATGCTCCTGACTTACCGGCAGGGTAAAGGTAAACGCGGATCCTCTTCCAACTTGCGAGTCCACCCACATCTGGCCACCATGCATCTCAATCAGACGCTTGGAGATGCTAAGGCCCAACCCTGTTCCGGCAAATACCTTGAAGGTGGATCCATCCCCCTGCTCAAACTCCTGAAAGATCACATCTTTCTTATCATCCGGAATGCCAATACCGGTATCAACAACCATTACTTGTACTTCTTCCCCTACCCTGTTTGCAGACACCTTTACATGTCCACTTTCAGTAAATTTAATTGCATTCCCAACCAGGTTAAACAGTACCTGTTGCAACCGGTTTTCATCGACCAGAACTGATGGTAAGTCTAAGCCAACCTCATTGATCAATTCCAATTTCTTCCCTTTGATCAGGGGTAAATTGTTTTTTAAAACAACATCAACCAGTGCTCTTAATCCCACCGGTTTTCTTACCAGTTGAATATCGAAATTCTTCAATTTTGAAAAATCCAGGATGTCATCAACCAGATGTCCGAGACGTTTTCCGGAAGATATAATCATCGACAGGTTTTCGATATGCTTCGGATCTTTCACCTCATCGACCATCGACTCTGCCAGTCCTATCATACCATGCAAAGGGGTCCGTAACTCATGGGATGTGTTGGCCAAAAATTGATCCTTCATCTGATCAATTCTCCTAAGTTGCTCAATGATCTCCTGTTCGCGGTTTAACTCAGACTTCTTTCGATTGAGCTCCTTGTCTTTCTTCTGCAACTCGAGATAACGTAGAGAATAAAGTAAAATAAGTATAATCAATCCAACAATGACGTATATCTCCAGGCTTTGAAATACCAGGGGAAACATCAACAGTCCGGTTCTGGGTGAATCTATAGGATCAATTCCGGATTGCATGGTTTGCTTCCGTCCATACAATCCGTGCCGCCGTAGCCGTATTTGCCGGAAAGAAAGGATTTCAAAACAGGTAGCTTCGCGATTCATCAGCATAATTCTTGTCATACAATTGAGCAGCAATAAAGGGCAGGATCGCTGGTCTGTAAAAATATGCCGGAAGTTAATTTATATACATCATTCCATTGCACTCAAATTAAATGTAGTAAAATATTATTAGTAACATTTGCAGGTCCGGAGTAAAAGCCCATTACTCACGGGATCTCTGCGAAAGATGAAGATCAGGAGGGGCATTTGCGGGAGTCTCTAACGATCTGGGGGTTGGCGTCTGAAGGCATTATCGAGTTCGCAACACTGTATTTGTCCTTTTGGATCTGTTCATATAAAAGGGAATGAGATGAGCTACCTTTGTGCCCATCTCATTCTTTTGCCATCATGAAAAATATTGCTGATATCTATGGCGCATTATCAATGCCGGCCATAAACATGAACGACTGCCCGGTTCCGCTGAAAATCCTTACTATCATACCAAAAAGTCACATCGCGGATGAAGCGGTTTCCAGCCTTCAGATCAATGATCCGGGATTCAGATCCCCGGCTGAAATTATGCCTCAAACTAATTTCATCTTTGCTTCCATTCGCATACTCCACAATCATTTTCCGCATGTTCAGATTTCCATTTGATACCTGTATTTTAAGTTTATCGAATGTTCTCTCGCGAATCCCGACATGGATCACATCCCGGTCGATCCTGTAATTAACTTTTTTACTTCCAAGATGTTCCCACCTGGCTTTTCCAAATGGAGAAGTGGTAAAACTGAAGGAAACAAATCCCAATAAAGTGACGAGAAGAATCAAAAAGGAATTTTTCATTTTCATTGATTTTTAGATTAAAAATTAAGGGGTTTATATAATCCGGAGCTTTTTTTATTCACTCCTTTTAAACACAATCATCTCTTTGACCTCTATCATTACAAAAGGTTTAATTCAAATCTTTTTTTTATGAGCAGGCAATGATCCAAACCCTTAAGTAGTAACCTGCTTGCAGGAAATAAATTGGTTTTGCGTGTATAAATAATATGTGCTTGATCTGATGAAAAAATCCAGCGCTACGCTGTAGGCATACTTATACAACGAAACATCAGCCTGGTAAGCAGAGACCATTGCTTCCTGGATGTAAGAAGTATTTAAAAGGAATAGAGTATCGTTGATGATTAATCTTTATACCCGACTCAGAATAGTTGAGTGCTTCCGGCTGCCAAAAACCGGTGTCCAGTCCGCAACGTGCAGCGATATCGCAAAATTCCTGATTGAAAAAGATCCGGCTGATTAACTCTTATTCTCTATCGGCAGGCCGGCGTTTACTTTACAAAGGTCTGAGCAATCCAATCATTTTCTTCGAGAAACGTCATCGGATGCAATCCTGCATTTTGAAAAGTTTCTACTATGATTTCATGATCTTTCTTTAAAAAACCGGAAAGGACCAGCTTGCCACCGGCGGTTAAGATCGCTGCCAATGGACTAACATGTTCCACTAATACATTGCGGGTGATGTTGGCTAAAACTACGTCGAAACTACCTGGGGTAAAATCCATCAGATGATCTTTACATAAACAGGTAATGATTTCCTGTTGATTGAAAAGTACATTTTCTTCCAGATTAATGAAGGCCTGGTCGTCCTTTTCCAGAGCATAAGCAGCAGAGGCCCCCATTTTAGCCGCCAGGATGGCAAGCACGCCCGAACCGGCACCAAAATCCAGCACCTTTTTTTGCGCAATCGCCAAATCACGCATACTGCGTATCATCAGCCGGGTCGTCTCATGATGCCCTGTACCGAAGGCCATGCGGGGTTCTATTACTATTTCATACTTGAACTTGCCGGCAGAATGATGAAAGGGAGCACGAATGAGGCAGAAGTGATCAATCTGAATTTCTCTGAACTCCGATTCCCAAATTGCATTCCAATTCTTCTGCACCTCCTTTTCGATCGAGTACGTAAAGGGTAATTCCCTACTGAGATTTTGCAGATAATCCTGGTACTCCTGCTTCCACTCTGATTCTGCAATTCCGGTGATCACCCCTTCTTCCACCTCTTCAAAAGCAGTGAAGGGCAGCTCTGCCAGCAGGGCAATCAGAGCGTCTACGTAGTCCGGGGGAACCTGGAAATAAAATTTGAGTAGGATCCTGTTGAAAATTTAAAAGGTCATTATAAACGGGAAATAATCATCGATCTATCCGGCGACATAAAAAGCCTTCGAAAATCAGTGTAAAAGTAGCAATTAACTATTTTTGATCTCAAATAAAAGTGCAACTATGATAATCCTGGATGGAAAGAAATTGGCTCACGAGATCAAAAAAGAAATCGCCGATGAAGTTATGGAAATAAAGGCTGCAGGAGGTAATGTGCCTCATCTTGCGGCGGTACTGGTGGGCGATGATCCCGCAAGTCATGCCTATGTGAGAAACAAGGTGAATTCCTGCAATGAATGTGGGTTTGAAAGCACCCTGATCAAGAAAGATGATAGCATTACAGAGGAAGAGCTACTGGAAATCGTAAATGATTTAAATACGAATGAGGATATCGATGGTTTTATCGTTCAACTTCCTTTACCAAAGCATATTGATGAATCGAAAGTTACGCTGGCTATCGATCATCGCAAGGATGTCGATGGATTTCACCCTATAAATTTCGGCCGGATGGCTCAGGGAATGTCAAGTTATCTTCCGGCAACTCCTTTCGGGATCCTACAGATGATAGAGCGAAATAAGATAGAGACAGAGGGCAAACATTGTGTGATCCTCGGCCGGTCAAA
>JAGQWZ010000311.1 GCA_020436835.1 Saprospiraceae bacterium
ATTGGCTGCCCATAAGTGATGGTCTTCCACGGGAGCCGGTTAATGTACTGCTTGAAGACCCGCATTATCCGGATCTCCTGTATGCCGGGACAGCTCGTGGAGTCTTTATTTCACAGGACAGAGGTGAACATTGGGATCTATTCGGTCAAAATATGCCTTCAACTGCTGTCGCGGACCTGGAAATATTGGACAAGACATCCGAACTGATTGCGGCTACCCATGGAAGAGGGATGTACAAACTCGGTTTAAGTCCCATTTATGAAATGCTTGAACATAAGCTGGATCCGGCAAAAAACTGGCTATTCCCCATCGCTCCCACTCCACGCCCCTGGTTTAATGCTCTTGGAGGCGAAGTCGATCAACGCACCACCCTTAAATTGGACATATCCTTTTGGCTCCTTGCAGCGCAACCGGTTACCCTGGAAGCTGTGGATGACAAGGATCAAACAGTGTGGGAGAAAAAGCTTGAGGGATCCCATGGCTTCAATCAATATCGATGGGACCTGGTGATGCGAGAAGTAACGAGCAACCTCCCCTACTTTATCCATTACCGTGAATATCTCGGTGCTGGAAAGTATCGTATGATATTGGTCCAGGGAAATCAGGTTATCGGGGAGCAACCATTTACGATTACCAAACCGGAATCGCCCTATAGGACAAGAGATTGAGGACCAATCGGTTGCTTTGTTATAAATGATCTTTCCAAACGCTGTAAATTCAAGAGGCAATCGGCTTCGTTCCACCCCGGAGGATTATTGTATCCCGGTTCAGCCAGTTTTGAATGGTATTGTAAATGACAGCCCTTTTATGAATGGCATCAAGTGAATCCAGGATCTGCACTTCAACGATTGGCACTTTTGCAGTTGCATTCTGACAAAAATCCCTGACATTATTACATCTGCAGGCATGTGCAGGTTGTGGCAAAGCAATAAGTAAAAGGAGAATCTTTACGCAGTGCAAGACATGCCGTTTGAAAAAGACACGGTAGAAGGTGAGCATCTGAATCCTGTTTCCAATAGTAAAACGTTCTAGGTGAACGATTTTGACTTTTCTTCTGTTTTTTTGTGATTGTTACCGGTCAAGTTTCTCTGTAATCAGTGGGAACTCATGGCTGAATGGTTCCTGAAATCATAACTCCAATATTTTCGGTACTGCTTCAATGTCACAGACAATAACCATCATCTAATAAAATATCCTATCTTTGCACCATCTAACTGAGAAGATTGTATTTGCAATCTGTTTGACCTCCTACTCATCCGGTATTTCTCCTACATTTTTCCTGATAGATAAAATCGACCTGATTACCACAAAAGGGTATCCGTTTGAGGATCATCCAGTTGTTGGCAATCCGGGTATTGTATCAATTAAATAAGAATTAATGAAATTTTCAGATCTGAAACTATCCAAACCCTTACTGCAGGCCCTGACTAAAAAAGGCTACTCCACTCCGACTCCGATTCAACAACAAGCTATACCAAGGATCCTTGCAGGCAAGGACCTCTTTGGCTGTGCACAAACCGGTACTGGTAAGACGGCAGCCTTTGCATTACCCATTTTGCAGTTATTG
>JAGQWZ010000312.1 GCA_020436835.1 Saprospiraceae bacterium
TCAAGTAGTTTTAGATGTGCACGAACGATGCCAGAATAGGGTGTATTGTCTTTGATAATGTCGTGAAAGTAAACATGATAAATGCTCAATACAGGGCTTTCTGTTGATTCAGCAGTATCGGTTTTTAAATCCTGAGAAAGGTATTTTGCATAGCTTTGATAGGCCTCCTCGATTTTTTTAAACCAAGGCTCTCGCTTTTGAATCCACTCTGTAATTTCGGAAATATCAGGCTGACTACCTTCGAAGGTCAACTGATCCAACCTTTCTTTGAGATCTTGTCCCCATCCCTTGAGTGAATCGTATTTAATCGTCACGGGGGTTCGCTTGTTTTCTACTTCTAAATCATACGATCTATGTTCTACCCATTTACAGAGTCCCTTATTGTATTCTCTCCCTTTTGTGCCAGTGAAATAGCTGAATCTTTTCTTCCAACTCCTCAGGTTTTCAATCAATTTTTGCTTGAGTTTTTCATTGTGTTCCGTCATCTTTCTTGTATGGCCTTTTCGTGTGAATATGTAATATAACAATAACTATTACATCTAATTAGCTCTAATACAGAATATGAAATTAAATGGGTTGTAAGGTTTGTTTTTTGAGAAGATCCCTCCGGTTCTCAGTTCTACGGCTGTTCAAATCTGGTAATCATGAAGTTCTTCCCATTAGACCACCGCTTGCCCGCCGTCATAATCGCTGCATCCACAATGTTTTCATTATGCCCCCCACCGGTACGTAACATCGTAAAATTCATTGGCAGGTACTGATATTGGAGTTCCTCCCCAAGCGATACACTTTTATCGGTCGTCGTAGCTTTAGGTACATAGGTCTTGCCAATTGTGTTGGCTGCCAGCTCATTGGTTTCCGGATCCTGCTGGTTATGAAAGATCTTGGTGGCCAGGTTACCTAAAAGCGAATGCACCAGCTCTTTCTTCCCTCCCAGGGCGGCATAATAATTCGATACGCTTTGTGTCAGTAAGACGGTCAAAGCCCGGGCACTGCGTGCCGTCGTCTGAAACATCACTAACTCCTGAGAAACAAAATACTGGCTTTCATCTACCCACATAAATACGGGACGCGTCGTTGCATTAACCGGTCGGCGTTCCACCGCTTGCTGCCAAATCCGTTGGTACATGGCTTGCGCATAAATGCCGGAATCCAGATGTTCTTTGACACTAAAATCCAGGACAATTACTTTCCCCTCAAAAGTGCGTTCCGGTAAAATTTCCCGGCTCGATTGCCCTGAAAAATGCTTGGCCAGTAATCCACTCCTGAAAGGATCCGCCAGGGCATAAAAATGCTCCAGGATCGAACTGCGGGTTTCCGGTGCCAAAGAGGAAAATTCCGAAAGCAAATAATGCGTCACCACATCCAGGGTCTGTTCTTTCGCCGCATCCGAGGATTGCGCCAGTAGACGGTAAGCCTGATTGAGATAGGCAATGGTTGGATTCTGGGATCCCCAGGCTTCCAGCTCTCGTAAATTCATTTTCTTGTAGTCAGCAAGTGGCGTTCCAGTCAATGGGGTATACTGAATCACTCGTGCGATTTCCGGCACCGTGATCGCTTCTCCTGCCAGGTCCAGCAAATTGACTACAGATTGAATACACCGGCGCATTGCCCGTTCCCAAAATCCGGAATCGCTTACGCTTTCTCCATGCGCTCGTCCTCCGAGCTTCGCCAGGGAGGTAAACAGATTAATAATATTGCGGGTATTGCCGCCCCCTACTCCACTACGCAGCTGTTCATATTCCAGTGGATTAAATCGGTACTGCGGATACATGTTCGTGTCTGGGGAAAACACCACCAGGTCACTATACGGTCTTCGGCTTTCTTTAAAATACCGCTCCCAGGTTTCCCGCTCATCCACCTTGCCACATAAGACAATCCCCCCAAAGCCGGCATTCAGATATTTCAAAGCCAAAGTGCGCCCGGATCCGCTCGATTTGCCGGAGCCGATACCGCCAAAGATCTGCACCCCACGCACCGCATCCCGAAGCGTCCACTCATTTTTTTTTCGGTCTTCTTCGCTGAGTTTCACCCCGGGCTTGGCCACTTCAAAGGTATGTAGAGGCGCATCCAGATCACTGATGTAATTCATGATATTTGTTTAGATTTCCAAACACTTTTTCAAACTTGACATTTAGACCAACTTACCATAATATAACTTTGAGACATTAAG
This sequence comes from Saprospiraceae bacterium, assembly GCA_020436835.1. Lineage (GTDB taxonomy): Bacteria > Bacteroidota > Bacteroidia > Chitinophagales > Saprospiraceae > JABDMH01. Next base: position 2,174 of record JAGQWZ010000312.1, read on the forward strand.
TAATTGAAATATTATGAAACTGACAACCTGGCCCTGGAATATGATCACTGCAATAGTATCAGTAGGCCTAATTGGAGGAGCAGTTTATAAATGGGGAAATATTGAAAGTCCTTTGATTGGATTTCTTGGCACCTTAATCACGA
>JAGQWZ010000029.1 GCA_020436835.1 Saprospiraceae bacterium
TCACCCCAGTAGCGCTGACGACTGAAGTTTGCATCCCGCATCTTATAATTGACCTGCCGTTTTCCGATCTGTAATTCCTCAATTTTCCGGGTTATCGCTTCGATCGCCTGGGGAACTTCCATACCAGTGATAAAGCCACTGTTGATAATTTTTCCCAGCTTGTCATGCAGAGATGCTCCCGGATAATCACTTTTATCCACCACGTCGATGATGTCGATGCCGAATTTCTGGGCAAAGCGCTGATCCCGCTCATCGTCGCTAGGCACTGCCATGATAGCCCCGGTGCCGTAGTCCATGAGGACATATTCTGCAATCCAGATGGGAATATACGCTTCAGTGAACGGATTAAATGCAAAAGCACCGGTACTTGCACCCGTCACCGTTTTAACTTCTGCCTGCCGGTCCACCTCAGACCGGGATTTAACATACGCCTGGTATTCTTCCACATCTCTTTTTTGCCCTTCGGTAGTGATCATATCAACCAGAGGGTGTTCCGGAGCCAGTACCATGAAAGTGGCTCCGAATATGGTATCGGGCCGGGTAGTGTAGATCTCTACTTTCTCGTTGTGATCTTTTACCGGGAAAAAAACCGAGGCTCCCTCTGATCGTCCTATCCAGTTGTATTGAATGGTCTTTAATGCCTCTGACCAATCGATCGTTTCCAACCCTTTCAACAGCCGTTCGGCATAGGCAGTAATCCGCAAATACCACTGCGTCATCGCTTTTTTCTCCACCGGGTGGCCTCCGCGTTCAGAGACACCATCCTTAATCTGGTCATTGGCCAGTACCGTTCCCAGGGCTTCACACCAGTTTACATAACCGACTTTGCGGTAGGCGAGACGGTAGTCCATCAGTACCTCCCTTTTTTCTTTACGGCTGAAATGATTCCACGTTTCTGCGGAGAAAGATCCCTGGTAAGAGTTTGCTGCCTCCAGCCCATGGGTACCATATTGGGCAAAGTGTTCGATAAGCCCGGCAATAGGTTTCGCTTTTCCCGCTTCCGTATCATAATAGTGATCGAAAAGTAAGGTGAAGATCCACTGGGTCCACTTATAATATTTAGGATCGCAGGTAGCCACCTCCCGGCTCCAATCAAATGAAAATCCAAGTTTTTTAAGCTGTTCACGATACCGTTGCATATTGTTCGACGTCGAAACAGCCGGATGAATTCCGGTTTGCAGGGCATACTGTTCAGCCGGTAACCCAAAGGCATCAAAACCCATGGGGTGCAGTACATTGTATCCCTGTAATCGCTTGTACCGGGCATAGATGTCAGAAGCGATGTAGCCCAGGGGATGACCCACATGCAGACCGGCTCCCGATGGATAAGGGAACATATCCAAAACATAGAACTTAGGTTTGTCAGAATCCTCCCTAACCTGGTAGATCTTTTGTTCTTCCCAATATTTACGCCATCTTTCTTCGGTTTCCAGATGATTGTATTCTTGCATATACTTGCTTTTCAGTAAGAGATCGCAAAATTATCAAATAATCGTCAGCTCTACTATTTTCCCCTGTTTTGACGTTATTTTCCTGAACTCGTTTCGAAGCAACTGATAATGGATTCTAAACAACCTCCCAAAACGCTTTTTGCAACAGATTAGTCGATTAATATTGTGTGGTCAGGTGGGAATGAGGATCTTAGCCGCGATTTATAAAAAGTATAGCCAATGCGAACTTTGATAAAATTAGCCTTACTGATTATTGTGGGTGTGCTGGTGTACAACTATTTTTTGGGTACCGAACAGGAGAAAGCCACCTCGGAAAAAGTATTTCGCCAGGTCAAGGAAGTGGGCAGGTCCATAGGGGATCTGATCAAAAATGAACGGGAAAAGTTTAAGGATGGTAAATACGATGAAGCATTCGATAAACTGGGCGAAGCCTACGAAAAGCTGAAGGGCAAAGTGGATGATGGAGATAACCGGGAGGAAAAGGAGATGCTGGAAAAACTGGAAAAGCAGAAGGAAGATCTGCAGCAAGAAAAGAAGAAGCTGGAGGACGAGTTGAGTAAAGAAAATCCGGATGAAGAGGTAGTCAAACGATCTCCTTCTTTTGAAGAAGAACTTCAGAAACTGATGGACGAGACCAGCAGCCTGCTGGACCGGGTGATGAGACGTGAAAAGAAGGAAGAAAAAGAATAGCGCCAGAGACAATCAAAGCCACGGACAATAGGGACTTACATAAGCCGCTGTCTTTAAACCACAGATTCAGATATAATTATTTACTATTTGTATCTTTACTCTATATTAGTGTGTTATGAGTAAAAGAAAGTCTTTCAGACCTAAGCCA
>JAGQWZ010000313.1 GCA_020436835.1 Saprospiraceae bacterium
CGCGCACTACCTGATCGAACCCGAGATGAATCATTCGATGAATTATCTCTCTGAAACCTACCTCAATTATGAGCCGGTGAAGATTGAGACGCTGATCGGTAAAAAAGGCATCAGCCAGCTTACGATGAGACAGGCGGATCAGGAAAAAGTGAAAGAGTATGCAGCGGAAGATGCCGATGTCACCTTTCAACTGCAAAAAGCCTTATTTAAAGAACTGGAGGAGGAGCGACTGCTGAAGATCTACGATCAGATTGAAGAGCCGCTGATCAAGGTTCTGACTGACCTGGAGTACGCAGGAGTTAATCTGGATCAGGATTACCTGAAGGGATACTCTCTCGAAATTGAGAAAGAGATTCTCACCCAGGAAAGTAAAATCTATAAATTGGCCGGCACCCACTTTAATATCGCATCGCCCAAACAGGTCGGTGAGGTATTATTTGACAAATTAAAGATTCCCTATCGCTGGCGACGTACCGCCACGGGCCAATATTCTACTGATGAAGACAAGTTGACAGAACTGGCAGCAAATTATGAGATCGTGGCAGACATCATGCAGCATCGGATGTTTTCAAAACTGAAGTCTACCTATGTCGACGCACTTCCGCTGATGGTAAATCCAAAAACCGGTCGAATTCATAGCTCTTTTAACCAGGCACTGGCTGCCACTGGCCGGTTAAGTTCTAATAACCCTAATTTGCAGAATATTCCTATTCGTACTCCGGAAGGAAGGAGAATCCGGGAAGCTTTCATCCCCAGAGATAAAGATCATTTATTACTCTCTGCCGACTATTCTCAGATTGAATTGAGGCTTATCGCCGATATAAGTGGTGATGAAGCAATGTTGGAAGCATTTTCCAAGAATCAGGATATTCACCGGGCGACAGCTGCCCGCGTTTATAACGTCGATTACGATAAGGTCAGTGACGATCAAAGACGTAATGCCAAAACGGTCAATTTTAGTATTACTTACGGTGCCGGCTCTACGAATCTCTCCAGACAACTGGGAATCAAAAGAACGGAGGCAAAAGAACTGATCGGACAATACTTCAAACAGTACTCCGGCTTGAAAAATTATATGGATCAGACGGTTGAGTTCGCCCGGGAGAATGGCTATGTGGAAACTCTGTTGGGTCGCAGAAGAAAACTGAGGGACATCAATTCACGTAACGGAATGGCCCGAAGCGGAGCCGAGCGGATCGCCATTAACACACCGATCCAGGGGACAGCGGCCGATATGATTAAATTAGCCATGATTTCCATTCACGAAGCGATGCAGGCGCAAAACCTGCGATCTAAAATGATCCTTCAGGTTCACGATGAATTGGTGTTTGATATTTATAAACCGGAGCTGGAGGGATTAAAAACTATGATCGAAGAAAAGATGAAGAATGCCATCCCATCTCTGAAAGTACCCATCGTAGTTGGAATGGGAACCGGAGAAAACTGGTTGGAGGCGCATTAGGGTCAGTATAACATCAATTTTCTGACGACCTTTTGCTGTCCACCATCTAAATATTGGAGAAGTAGCAGTCCTCTGTCCAGATCAGATACATCGATTTCAACGGAATTATTTTCCATATTTTCCAATGATACCTGTTTGAGAATTGATCCATTCAGTGCCACAATTTGAATGATTCCATAGTCATTAAGGCCGGAAAAATAGGCAGTTATCTTGTCCTGGGCCGGATTGGGCATTAACTCCAACTCAACTAAAGGATCAATATTTACATCAAGGGTCATCGAGTAGCTAAATGATCCATCCAGATCTATGGTTTTTAATCGATAAAGGTAATGACCGGGTAGTGTATTGTTATCCAGATACTCATATTCGGTAATGTCCGTTTCGTTTCCAATGGCAGGAACCACTCCAATCTGCTTGAAAGGTTCATTCTCAAAGCTTCGCTCGATTTCAAAATGGGAAACATCCATTTCAAAACCGGTCTGCCAATCCAACAGTACGGTTTTCTCGTGTTTTTCTATGTGCACCGCCAGCAGATCAACCGGTAGGAGACCCGCTTCCACTATCCGGTAGATCGTACCTGTATAATTGGCCGCATAAATCCTTCCTTTTTCATCTTTTCCGAAGGTCGATATTTTAGTCGCAGACTGTGCACTGGAAATGCTGACTGACTGACCACCTGTGACCTTCAAGGTCTGTAAATCATTCGTGGCAAAATCAGCAAATACATAATGACCTTCGTACTCATCGTAATATTCTCCCCTCAACACATAGCCGCCTGTGACCGAGAGGCCCGGACCTGGACCGTACCAGTAGACCGGTTCAGTGAAATCCAGACCACTACAATTCTGATTGCCACAACCGGGACATTCGATATTGCCTTCACGACAGTCCCAACCAAAGTTGAGCCCCGGCTGATTTTGTGCTGCCGGAATATAATTGATCTCCTCCCTCGCACTTTGCCCCACATCCCCTATCCAGAGGTCATAATTATCGTCAAAGCTGAATCGCCAGGGGTTGCGAAGACCCCAGGCCCAGATCTCCCGGATCGTGTCTCCTGAAGAGGTCGCAAATGGATTATCCGGAGGAACCGTGTATGGCAACTGATCAACATTTATACGCAGCATCTTGCCCAACGGTAGCGTGAGATCCTGGCTTCGCTCACCTGGATCATTTCCCGATCCTCCGTCACCGAGACCCAGGTATAGATTTCCCTGCGGCCCGAAGGCCAGATCTCCACCATTATGATTTTCCTGCGGTTGGCTTACTCTTAGTACTTCTCTCGCTGAGGTCAAATCAGCCTTATCAGGATCTTCACTTACCTGATAGCGTTCCAGAATTGCCTCACCGGAAGAGGCGCCATTTTGAGTATAATAGACAAAGAAGTATCCATTGGCAGCATAATCAGGATGAAATACCAAACCCAAAAGACCTTCCTCTCCTCCGCTATGGTCCACCTTGCTACGTACATCCAGGAATGGATCCGGTAATAGCTTACCTTCAGCATCCAGGATTTTGATGAGCCCTGCCCTTTCTACAATAAAAAGTCGATTAGAGCCATCTCCTGCATTGGCGATATCTACCGGTTGAATCATCCCACTGACGATGGGCTCCAGGGATAGCTGTGCAGAGGATTCCGTTATTGCCAGGAATGCTGAAAGAAGGGTCAATATACTTGTTCTCATTTTGCCACAATTATTGCCAGGGAGTGTGTGCCGGATCAATAAATGAGTATGTCGACTGGAATTCGAAAACGAGGTCTATTGCAAAACGCTATAATACAACGATCTAATAGGTCTTTAATTGTCTTACTTATATCATAAGGCCAGAAACTGTTCGGATTTTGACAGGAATTGGTCAATTTGATCCGAAGTACCCATACTAACCCGTGCATACCCCGGCTGATCCTTATAATCCCGGATCAGGATCTGGTTTTGCTTCAGAAAATCAACCAGTCCAGGTTTAAAATGCTTTGTTTCAAAGTAAATAAAATTGGTTTCAGAAGACAGGTACTTTATATTCCACTGGTCAAAGGACTGGTAAATCTGTTTCTTGACTTCCCTATTTTTCTCCTTACATTCCAAAACAAATTCTTGATCGTCTATTGCTGCAATTGCTGCGTGCAATGAAGTAATTGGCATGTTGATCTCAAAACCAATATGATAGTGCTTCATTTTCTTTATTAAATCCGGATGAGCGTAGGCATAGCCAACCCTTAGTCCGGCCAATCCATATATTTTTGAGAAGGTACGGGCCACGATCAAATTTGGCAAAGAAAAAACCTCATGGGCAAGAGAAGACTTCAGGCCTGCATCAGTAAACTCCATATAGGCTTCGTCCAGGAATATGATAGTATTCGGCGAAACTGAGTTACAAAAATCCAGCAAGGCATCCTTTTCGGACATCGTTCCA
>JAGQWZ010000314.1 GCA_020436835.1 Saprospiraceae bacterium
AACAAGGTCTGTATGCAACGGGATATAAAGATGGAGATTATAAAAAGACTTATGACCTGGATGTAGACAGTCCTGCGGCTCATAATCAACCACACCATCGACCACATGGAGATCCTTATGTGCGTCCATCAGCCACCCAACCAGTGAATCATGCACCCATTGATGACGAAGGCCAATGGAAAGAGCAGAAGCAGAAGGAGGAATTGAGAGCCAAGAATAAAAAATTGAATAACCCACAAGCGGTCATTGACCTGGAAAATGAGCCGGCATATTTACGGCGCCGGGTTGAGTTGGATGATGTACCTCATTCATCGGAAGTCACCGTCTCCAGATGGACGATTACCGGTGATGAAGAACCTGAGATCAGAAGAGACAATCCTTATTTACATGACAATGTAGATTAATAATTTGCCTGAGAGACGGATTATTGATAATTCGTGTAAAGATCTTTTCGTCTTTTTCTTGAGTTAGGTTTATTGTTCTTAGAGGCCGTTTCCACCAGGAAACGGTCTCTTTTTTTTGAGAACGGCACATCCTAAAAAATGGTCAGAATATCTATGAATATCCTGACCATCAATTCAAATTAAAACTATGAACGATAATTCGATTTGTAATTAACCGCAAGATTTTGTGAGTACTTGCCTTTACGTACTTAGATATTTTCAGAGATCCACTAAATATCTCCGAATTCTAAACCTAAACAACAGAACCGTAAATTCATTCCTCACTATCATTTTTACAATGAGGAGAATCAACCGGCCAGATGACTCCCATCAAAGGCTATCGATTCAACGATAAACATTCTCTATTGCGATTTCAACTTCACCAAGTTCGAGCATCGCATTGATCAGGCTTACTTTATAATATCTGGGCATATCATCCGGAGTTATAACCGCCGGTAGCAGAAGCTTGTCATCAATCAGTTTCTGTCTCTTGGTTCCCGGTAGGAGAGGAGTGTGGGGAGTATACCAGTGTTTGCTGTCGAAGAAGGCGAGGTTGGCATAGGATGCATCCGTGACCAGGCCATTTTTCACTATGACCACCTCTTCATGTTCGTTTACGTTTTTAATTAGATTCTCAATTTGGGACCGGTCTTTCCATTTGAGTGAATAATCCAAAGAATTGGCTTCAACCATATGCAGACGCTCGATAATACGAGGATGGTAAGGCTCAATAACATATTCAGAATATTGGCAATTATAAGTAAAACGACACTTATTGATGCCTTGCATTGATTGTGATGGTACAATGATATCTTTTAATATCCAGGGTTTTGAGCTCTCAGATACCTGCAGAAGCGACCGGTCAACCCGTCTTTGATGATAATCCAGATTTTGAATTACACCATCGATGATCTTTATGCTTTCAAAAAGTAGGGACATAGATCTTTTCGATATATTCCTGGTATTCCGACTCGAGATTACTCATGCTGGTAATTCCCCCTCCGCTTTTAAAAAAGAGTTTGTTATCATGTTCTTGAATGAAACGGATCATTACTCCACTGTCCAGATTTCTTCCGTCAAAGTAACCACAGATTCCCGTATAGAAACCTCTCTGATGTGTTTCCACCTCTTCAATTATTTCCAGCGTTTTCCGTTTTGGAGCTCCACAGATAGAACCTGCCGGAAGCAAGGCAAAGATGATATCTCCCAGGTGATATTGCTGATCTTCAGGAAGATCTCCCATTATTTCAGAACTGACCTGAAGAAGTGGTTCGCGATTAGTGTGAATTCTTTCCAGATATCTGAATTTATTTACGCGCACATTTTTGGCAATAACCGATAAATCATTCCGGATCAGATCTACAATGGTTGCATGTTCTGCTATTTCCTTTTTGTCAGAAAGTATTCTTTGCGATGCGTTCTCCAGGTTAGCCCGAATAGTCCCTTTCATGGGGAAGGAATAGATTTTTCCCTCATGAATGCGGACAAACGTCTCCGGTGAAAATACCAGAAATTGGTTTCGAAGCCACAACCGGTATCGGGCCTGACTCAGGTGAAAAAGCTCTTCGAGATTGAGGGAAGAATTGATCGGGGTAGAGAAAGTCAGATTAGTTAAATATGAATTGCCTTCGCTTATTTCTGACTGGACCTGCATAAATGCAGGACGGTAATCGTCAAGACTTACAGGGGTAAATTCCAGGCGCGTATTTACCGCGGTGAGTTGCCTTCGGCTGTTCCCGGTACCATTGAAACTAAAGGTAATATCGGATGCGGGAATCTCCTTTTTACGGTAGATATAACATCTATCTTTTCGGTAGTTAATTATAAATAGAAATGGCTCTCGGTTTATTCCATAGTCATTCATCAGTCTCCGGCCCTCATCGCCCTCATAGAGGCCATGGTGGTCGGGGATTGCCGATGGTAACGTGTCCGGAATTAGAGAATTAAACACCTGTGAAATTTGCCATGAAGAGAACGTAGGGCCTGGCGAGATGGTTCGCCAGGAACTAATAATTTTTAGTGTTTGAATGAATTTTGGTCTTCTCTGAGCTCAGAATACCAAACGCTGTCCCGATATTCGACTTTACTGAGGTGACGGGTATGACTTAGAGGATCCAGGGGGGTCCAGTAGCTAGGGTATTTTAAATTGATCTTCTTTCCTTTCAGTTTTTCGATCAGGTTTTCAACATCCAGATCCTTGTCCAATCCTCTGTTAATATAAAATCTTTTCGAGTTATCATTTAAGGTGATAAAAATGTCATGTCCGTCTGCGTTAATATCACTTACAACCCCTTCTGCAATCAGACATCTCTTTTCAGGAAGGATAGGTACCGGCGATAGAGATTGTGTGCCAAGGTAAAGCAGTAAGGCAAGGAGAATTAATACGAACCATCGATGATTTTTCAACATTAAATAAATTTGATTTTGCAGAAAAGGATTCTTTTATTCAAAGATCAGATCCAGACCCAAAATTCACGGGGAAACCAATGCTTCAATTTTCGGAACATACGTAAAGTCGAGAGAATTAAAAGCCTTTGTAAATTTTTGTTTTATTTCTGCTAAACAGAGGTTTCCAAGACTTCCTTCATGTGTGTGATCTATATTCTTTGGTGCAGTAAAGGTCCCATTTTGGATGTCCTGCGCTACCTTTTGATATGCCTCTCTGAAAGGTACCCCGCTTTTTACCAGGTCGTTTACTATTTCTACGGAAAAAATGAGTCTATATTTTTCATCAGATAATAAATCCTCCTTGACATGAATATTCTTTAGGGCCAGAGTGGCAATATCAAGGCAGGATTTTATCTCTCGCAGGGCTGGGAAGATCTTTTCTTTTAGCAGTTGAAAATCCCGATGATATCCACTAGGCAGGAAACCGAATGCCCCTGCAATCACGCCGGGTAATTGAGCGATCAGGTTGCATTTGGCCCGGATCAATTCGAAGACATCAGGGTTCTTTTTATGTGGCATGATACTGGAACCGGTGGTGAATGCGTCATCCAGTTTGATAAATCCGAAGTTCTGGCTGTTATAAAGACAAACATCCATAGCTAGCTTTCCCAGGGTGTTTGCAGTGGCCGCCAATGCAAAGCTCAGGAAAAGCTCTGATCGTCCCCGATCCATTTGAGCATGTACTACATTGAATGCCAATGTTTTAAATCCAAGTAGTTCCGTGGTCATAGACCGGTTGAGTGGGAGCGATGTACCATAGCCGGCTCCGGATCCCAGGGGGTTCTGGTCGACTTTTTGCAATGCGGCCTGCCAAATCACCAGGTCATCTGCTAGATTTTCAGCATACGCAGAAAACCAGAGTCCAAATGACGAAGGCATGGCAGCCTGAAGATGCGTGTAACCTGGCATCAATTGATCCTTATGTTCCTCTGCCAGTGCGATCAGTTGCTCAAAAAAGACTTTTATTAATTGCGAAATCTCCTGAATTTCGTCACGAAACATGAGGTGCAGGTCAACCAGGACCTGATCGTTTCGGGATCTGCCTGCATGTATTTTTTTTCCAGTATCTCCTAATTTTTGGGTTAGCAGCCATTCGATCATCGAATGTATATCTTCTACATCATCGGAAATCTGAAATTCACCACTTTTTATTTGGGCGTAAATATTCTTTAATTCCGCCCTAAGTGCAAGGTACTCGACATCTTCGAGCAGGCCGATTTTATTCAGCATCTTTATATGCGCCAGGGAACCTATTACATCATACGGAGCCAAAAATTGGTCGTAATAAGTGTCATCACCTACCGTAAATTCTTCGATCTTTTTATTGGTTGAAATGTTTTTTTCCCAAATTTTCATTTTGCTGAATAAGCTTCTATTAATTGTATGTATTTATTTATTCCTTCACTAATTTCACTCACATAGATAAATTCATCTGCCGTGTGAGATCTTAATGAATCTCCAGGACCCATCTTGATTGAGGGGTAGGGGAGCAAAGCCTGATCCGAAAGGGTAGCCGAACCAAAAGTGTGGATTCCCAGATCGCCGGCGATTTTAAGCATTTTATGATCTGCATTAATGCCAGATGGGTTTAACCGCAAAGATCTGGGAGTTAATTTACTTTGCACTTCCATCTGCAAAAGGTCGACAACTTCCTGGAGGGTATATAATTCATTGACCCTTACGTCAATTACAAAATGGCACTCGGCAGGGACCTGATTATGTAATTCTCCTGCCCGGATGACAGTAACACTGGCTTTCGTTTCTCCCAAATAGGGACTGATCCGGTCAAATTTATATTGATTTATTCTGCCGATATCCTGGGCTGCCGTCAAGATTGGGTTTATTGTATTGCTATGCGCTGCATGACCCGGTTTACCTTGAGTAATAGCATCTATCACCACCAGACCTTTTTCTGCCACAGCTATATCCATACCCGTCGGTTCACCTACAATGGCCAGATCGATGCCGGGCAATTCCGGAAGAACGGATATCACCCCTCCGGGGCCGGAAGTTTCTTCTTCAGCAACCGCAGCCAGGACCAGATTTATTTTGATTTTTTTTCGAACGATCTCACAATAGGCAGCGATCAGGCTGACAAGGGCTCCTCCTGCATCATTTGATCCCAATCCATACATCTTGGTATCAATCTGGTCTGCGCTAAATGGGTCTCTGCTGTAACCGGCATTGGGTTTCACCGTATCATGATGGGAACATAGCAGGATGTAGGGATCATCCGGATTTGCACCGGTGTAATGAGAGATGATATTGTGCCCGATCCTGGAGGTATTAATTCCTTTTCTTTGCAGAAAATCTTCGATCAAATCAGCTGTTTTCTTTTCTTCGCCGGACAGAGACGGCGTGCTGATCAATTCACTGAGGAGATTTATTGCTTCAAATACCGGCTGGTCCATTACAATGTAATTTTGGTCCCCGATCCACTGGGAATATTTTTGATTCCCTCACTATCTGTAATTGTGATTGCCTGTACTCCATTTCGCAATGCGCGATAACAATTCTCCAACTTTGGCTTCATTCCTGTGTGGATATGTTCTTCCTGTAACATTTTAGAATAAAGATCGTGATCGAGATTTTCTATCACACTTAGTTCGTCTTCCAGGTTTGATAAAACTCCTTTTTTCTCAAAACAATACCAAAGATTTATTTTATAGAACTTCGATAATGCGATAGCAATTTCTGCTGCAATCGTGTCGGCATTTGTATTTAGGAGTTGGCCGTTTTCATCGCAGGTTATTGCACAGCAAACCGGAGTAATTTTTTTATCGATCATCCAGGAAAAAGCATCGGTATTAATTTCAACCACATCTCCCACATACCCATAATCGATCGTCGGATGATTTCTTTTGATTGACCGGATGCAATGTAGATCGGCTCCACTCAGACCCAAAGCGGTTTTTCCTTGCTTCTCGAGAAGAGCGACTATACTTTTGTTGAGCAGTCCGGCATAGTTCATCACTGCAAGCTCCAGGCTCAGGGCATCGGTGATTCGTCTTCCATCGATCATTTTTACTTCGGCACCAATGCGATGCATCCATTGATCTACATGTTTACCGCCTCCATGTACTACGATCAGGGACAAGTTGAGTGATGCAATATCAGAAAGAGTAGATTGCAGAATCGCCTCATTTTTCAGAATATTACCACCGATTTTAATGATGTGAAGATCTTCCATGCTTTGCCGTAAAAGAAGCACGAAAGATACCGAACCGGCAAGGATTATCCTTTATTTCTCAGGAAATAATTGGGATGCAGGCCGCATTCGGTCTTCCCGGTGGCTGCCCATCTGCCCGAACGTCCATGGCCTTTTTCGGTGCAATGGGTGCAACCGATAGATCCAAAACCTTCAGCTTCCAGCGGGTGCCTGGGTAATTTATGGTATGACAGATGATAAAGGAATTCACCTTCATCAATATCGATAAATGGATGGAATTTAATGATGTCCCCCTGTTGACTAAAAATGTCCAAATGGGATCTGAACTCGGTCTGGAAAGCCATCAATCCGGCAATCCACACTTTGTGCCCGGCGATGATAGGTTCCAGAGGACTGATCTTGTTGATGGCACAACACATTTTCGGATGTTCGATCCACCATTTCTCCTCCCTGGTGAGGCTATTTTCTCTTGGTTCAGGGACAACGTCTATTACATTGAGATTCAATGAAGCGGTAAGTTGCTCTTTGTAGGCGATCGTTTCCGGAAAATGATAAGAAGTATCGATAAAATGGATTTTTTGATCAGGATTTATCTTACTTAAAAGATGCAGCAGGAATACGGATTTCGTACCGAATGAAGACGTGACAAGCACATCATCGATATCGAAGTACTCATAAATCTTATAGATTCGCTGCTGAAAATCATAAGGTCGAAAGATCTCACTCAACTCTTCCGTTGAAACGGTACTGTCAATGTGGGCATAATTCATTAGAGTCTTATTTTTTTTGCTCGATCAATGATTTTGTAACCTCATTGAGGTAATTGACTTTTTCCGTGAAGCTCAGTTTTAATTTGCTTCTGAGTTGATTGAGATTCGGTAATAATTCTTCTATATCATCAGGAAGGATTTCCTCTAACACTTGCCGGAATCGCTTGGCAAAGGTGGGGGATTTGCCATTCGTGGAGATCGCAATTTTCAGATCTCCCTTAGTAACGATAGAACCCATATAAAAGTCACATAGGTCAGGGGTATCCGCAACATTGATTAATACTTTTTGATCCTTGGCAGCCTGGTACACCTCTTTATTCAGCGATTTAATGTTGGTAGCGGCAACCACAATATCAAAGCTTTTCAAGACCGCTGGCTCAAATTTTTTTCGAATTATGTTGAGGTGATACACGGATTGACTAAACAGCTCAATAATCTCCGGTGAGATTTCCGGCGCCAGCACGGTAACATCTGCATCCGGACTGCTTTTTAATAAAAAATGAAGTTTCTCCTGGGCTACCTGACCAGCTCCAACGATTAATATTCGCAGTTGGGACATCTTCAGAAATACCGGATATAAATTGTTTGTGTTTGACTGCATTTTCTAGACGGCTGCTGCCTGAATTTTTTGTGCGATCGCCGGATGTAGATTTACCACCTTTCCGACTACTATAATTGCTGGTGTACTTATGCCAGTCTTCCGGATCTCTTCCTCTATTTCATCAATGGTGGAAATGACCCATCGTTCACCAGGCAGGGTACCATTCTGGACCACCATCACCGGTTCATTGCCCTTGTCGATATTCTGATAGGCTTTTACGATTTCACCGATTTTTTTCAATCCCATCAGGATCACCACGGTAGCAGAAGAAGCTGCGGCCAACTTAATATCTTGAGAAAAAGCGCCACTTTTAGTAGTGGCCGTAACCACCCAAAAACTCTCTGACACATCCCGTCTTGTCACCGGAATGCCTTGTGAACCAGGTACAGCTATGGCACTGCTTATTCCCGGAACTACCTGTACCTGAATACCATAAGGTTGAATGAATTCCAACTCTTCATGTCCCCGGCCAAACACATAAGGATCACCTCCTTTCAAACGGACTACATGACCTTTTTCAAAGGCAAGTTTAACCATTAGCGATTCTATGTTTTCCTGACGGATACTGTGCTTGCCTGCCCGCTTCCCCACACACACTTTCAGTGCATGCCGGGGTGCATGAGATAATAGGGCCTCGTTAGCCAGCGCATCATACAACACCACATCTGCAGTTTGTAGAGCCTTCAGACCTTTCACAGTGATCAGATCCGGGTCACCAGGTCCGGCGCCAACCAGGGTAATCTTTGGAATAGTAGGCATTCTTTTATCCTTATGCTTTGTAATAACTGTCTAAAACCAACTTGTCGGCGGTTTCACCCTCCGCTTTGCGGTTTTCAATGATTTTGCCGACGAACCAATGTGCTGTTTTGAGGTATTGAAGAGCGAATTCCTGCTCCGGGTTGTGATCCCGCATTTGCAGAACCAACTCTGAAAATGGAACGTCCAGGCTAAATTCCGGATCCGAAGAGAAATTGGTCTCGAAGTCTTCAATAATTCCGATATGCGTATTACACTTAATGTCTTTGGCCAATAACCACGCCTTTGCCGCAATCACCATGCCCGTGTAGGCATGATAAATAGCTTCACTCCAGGCTTCTTCTGCGGCTGCCACCTTTGACTCGTTTATTTTTTCAATGGCATCTCCGAGAATGGCACCGACCATGTCATAAGATACTCCTGCGCATTCGCCGACTCCAATAGACTGGATATACTCCTGATCCTGGCCCCAGTCGAAGAATTCCTTGTCATGCACATCGTCTGTGTCTGCAAGCGGTTTAAGTAGATTGTAAAAGTATATTTTGCCCTGGCGCTGAGCATATTTCAGGTATATTTCGCCATCCAATTGATTGTCTTCGAAGTCACTCAGAAGCATTCGTACCGCATCAGGAATCCGCCTTGAAGGGAGTTTTATCACTTTGTCGGCGACATATCCTTCTCCCGTGGCCGGATCGATTCCACCTCCCACAACGACTTGCATTGCTGGTATTACCTTAATTCCTTTCTTGATTGAGCTTCCATGGAAACCAATCGGAGCTGCCATATGTTGACCGCAACTGTTCATACATCCACTGATCTTGATGTGAATATCATCGATGTTTAATAAGTGAGGATATTCCTTCTGAACGATATTTTTCAATGCGGATGCGAGGCCGGTGCTGTTCGTTACTCCGAGAGCACACGTGTCTGTCCCCGGACAGGCAGTGATATCCGCAATGGAGCGGTGTCCGGGATCTGCGAGTCCCAATTTGTGCAACTGCGAATAGAGGTAAGGAAGCGCCTCCGGTTTAACGTAGCGTAGTAAGATATTCTGTTCAGCAGTGAAACGTATGTCGTCAGCGGCAGTCTCCCGGACTAATTCTGCCAGCGCTCTGGCCGTATCGGGAGATACATCTCCCAGGTGTATTTTAAGGTATACACCAAGGTATCCTTCTTGCTTTTGTTGAAATACGTTGCTGCTTTTCCACAGTTCAAAGGCTTCACGATCATAGGCTAACTGGGGCCATGGACCTTGGGGTATTTCGATTTCCGGCGGAGCGGATACCGATATTCGTTGAAACGGAATCGCCTTTTGTTCCTCTTCCAGCTTTTCCAGGAATCCATCTACACCCAAATCTTTTACTAAAAACTTCATTCTCGCCTTATGTCTTTTCTGTCTCTCTCCATAGCGATCGAATACCCGGATACCGGCATCAATAAAAGGTAATATATCCGAAGCCGGTATGAATTCTGCAATGGTAGGAGCGACAATCGATTGAGCTCCCAGGCCGCCGCCAACCACAACTTTAAATCCATTTACAAGTTCACCATTTATTTCCTTCTGTATAGCTATGAATCCAAAATCGTGGAAGTACGTGAATCCTGAATCTTCTGTTGAGGAGGAAAAGGCCATTTTAATCTTGCGGCCCATGTCCTGGCATATGGAATTGCGCAGGAAGTATTCGAAAGTAGCATGCACATAAGGCGTCACATCAAAGGGCTCGCGTGGATCTATTCCGGCAGTAGGAGATGCAGTAATATTTCGTACGGTATTGCCGCAAGCCCCCCTGGCAGTAAGACCTGCTTGGGCCAGTCCTTTCCAGACCAGGGGAGCATTTGCTAGCTTTACAAAGTGCAACTGTATATTTTGCCGGGTGGTGATGTGCAGGTTATTGTGGCCGTATTTTTCGGCCAGGTCTGCAATCACTTCCAGTTGCCGGCTCGTCACCTTGCCGTAGGGTAATTTTGTTCGAAACATTTGAACCCCAAACTGGCGCTGTCCATAGACACCACGAGTCAACCGGTAGTGCCTGAATCTTTCGTCAGGCATCTGTCCATTCTGGAACAATTTGATGTTTTCTTCCAATTCATGAATATCTTTCTGATCAGCCGGAGATATCTGAAATCCATTAGAAGATGCTGTTTTCATAGTTTTTCTTTGAAGTCATTAGAAGTAAAAAGGCCCTTTCGAATTCTTACTCCGAAAAGGCCCCTGTTTTCATGTGGTTTTATATTCGCCTTAATCAGAGTAATTCACGTAAAAAACAGCAACAGCAATTCATCGACTGCATGTCTAACTGGTATTTATCGATTATCTGACTTAAGTACATGTTTACGTATTGTTGGGTAAAATCTATGACAAATGTAAAATCAATTAATGATACCCGCAATATTTTAATAAAATATTAATTTAAGACACATTTCGTTATAAATTTATTAATTCATACATTCATAGGTTTATATGTATGTATGATCATGTGTTGATGTTAGTAATAATATTCCTCAAGACAGCCATTGCGGCAAATGTTCTATTGTTTGATTGTTGAATAACCAATGATTGTTTGCTGTCAATCACATCGTCGGCTACTACAACATTCCTCCTTACCGGTAAACAGTGCATAAAAAAGGCATTGTTTGTCTTTGACATTTTTTTTGCATCAACCATCCAGGTTGGATTCCGATCCAGAATTTTACCATATTCCTGATAAGAGGACCAGTTTTTAGCATAGACAAAATCCACACCTTCATAGGCAGTATCCGGATCGTGCATTATTGTAGCTCCCTGGGTAAACCGGGGATCCAGGTCATATCCCTCGGGATGAGCAATGACTAAGTCGTAATCCTGGGCCAATGTCCATTCTGCAAAGGAATTGGGGACAGACTGAGGTAAAGCCCGCGGATGCGGTGCCCATGTAAGCAATACCCTGGGACGTTCAGTCTTTCTATGCTCCCTTATGGTAGTCATGTCAGCCAGGCCTTGCAGCGGATGACCGGTTCCAGATTCCAGATTGACAACCGGCCGGTCACCATACTTCTTAAAAGCCTCAATGACCGGTTCTGAATAATCAAGATCCCGGTTTTCCAAGGTTGGAAAACTCCGGATCCCTATGATATCAGCATATTGACTAATCACCGCTGCTGCCTCCTTGATATGCTCACTTTTATTTTGGTCCATCACTGTACCGAGATCAAACTCAAGTGGCCAACTGCTACCTACATCCAATACCATTGAATCCATTCCCAGAAGTTGGGCAGCCCTCTGACTGCTTAGGCGCGTGCGCAGACTGGGGTTAAAGAATAGAAGTACAAGTGAGAATCCTTTGGCAAAGTCCGGATTGGCCGGTTGATTCTTCCACGTTATCACTTCTTCGACCAGTTTTTGGGGATCATCAACGTCGGCTAAAGACGTAAAGTGTTTTATTTGGGACATATCGTGAGAAATTAGTAGTAGTGAATTTACAAATCAATCAGAGTCTGAGGTTTTCGTGTCATGCAACCGAAAGACCAGCGACAGTCTTTGCTCTCATTAATTGCCGGCTATAGCTGTTTCCAGTCGTTCCAGACAGATGTCTACTTCTCTCTGATGTACATTGAGAGGAGGTAACAGCCGGATGGTATGGGGATCTGATGCACTTCCGGTAAAGAGCTGGTGCTGGAACAATAATTTTGAGCGTAACTCCTTAATGTTTCCTGGCATTTCAATACCAATCATCAGACCGGATCCTCTTACCTCTTTAATGCCTGGAATACTTCTCAGATTATCAATGAGGTATGCGCCGATGCTGCGGGCATTCTCTATCAGATTTTCATTCTCAATAACCTCCAGGACTGCGATAGCGGCAGCACAAGCCAGATGGTTGCCACCAAATGTGGTACCTAGCAAGCCATATTTTGCCTCAAAATGAGGTGCTATTAACACGCCTCCAATCGGAAATCCATTTCCCATCCCTTTGGCAACGGTGATAAGGTCCGGTTTCAGGGCTTTAATTTTTTGATGGGCAAAGAAATGACCGCTGCGTCCATAACCGGACTGGACCTCATCCAGAATCAGTACCGAACCGTATTTCCCAGCCTGTTCCTGTATATACATGAGGAAGTCAGCTGAAGGTTCGTAGATCCCGGCTATACCCTGGATTCCTTCGATAATGATCGCGGCAGTATCTTCATTTTTAAGTTCTTTTTCCAAAGCTGACTCATCGCCAAATTCGAGAAAAGTGCAGGGAAATCCTTTATTAATCGGAGCGACAATTCCTGGATTGTCCGTAATATTTACCGCCGCGGAAGTTCGTCCGTGGAATCCTTTCCGGAAAGAAATTATCTTCGATCTTCCTGTATGAAAGGAGGCGAGCTTCAACGCATTTTCATTTGCTTCCGCTCCACTGTTAATTAAGAATAATTGGTAGTCTTCATAATTACTGGATTTTCCCAGGAGATCGGCTAACTGTACCTGGAGATCGTTTTGTACTGAATTCGAATAAAATCCGATTTTATCCAATTGATCTTTTATTCTCTCAACATAGTGCGGATGCGAATGGCCGATAGAAATCACGGCGTGTCCACCGTAAAAATCTAAATAAGGAGTGTTTTTTTCGTCGTAAACATAAGCTCCCTTTCCGTGGGTTATATTTATTGGGTATAGAGGATATACGTCAAATGTTTTCATAACTAGAATACGCTGCTTTTGAGATTTAATCCACAGTCTTCAGGGAATCCGAACATCAGATTCATGTTCTGCACGGCTTGACCAGAGGCTCCCTTTATTAAATTATCAATTACTGAAATTATATGGACGATGCCATCGTAAACCTGGATATTCAATACACAGTAATTGGTGTTGACAACCATCTTAACATCCGGATTTATATCGAGCACTTTGACGAATGGATGACTTCGATAATAATTGCTATATAATTGAATGACTTCCTCCTCGGTTGCCGTACTTTCAAAATATAAACTGGATAAAATTCCGCGGGTAAAATCACCTCTCACCGGAACAAAATAAATCGCATCAGAAAAACCCGGCTGCAATTGGGTCAGTGATTGTTTTATTTCCGCTAAATGTTGATGGCTGAAAGCTTTGTAAATAGAAATGTTGTTATTTCTCCAGGTGAAATGGGTTGTACTGGATAGTGCTTGGCCGGCACCGGTGGAACCGGTGATGCCGTGAATATGTACTGGACTATTCAGTCTTTTTTCTGCCGTCATTGGCAAAAGGGCCAATTCGATCGAAGTGGCAAAACAACCCGGATTTGCCACGTGGTTTGCCGTGACTATTCTATCTCGCTGTAATTCAGGTAGTCCATAAATAAAATCGTGTTGGCCATTGATCCTGAAATCATGGCTCAGGTCAATGATCTTCGTTTCCGCAGGAAAAGCTCTTTCCCGAAGCAATTCTTGTGACCGTCCATGACCCATACAGAAAAATAATACATCTACGTCCCCAATTTCGGAAGTAAAGTCTCTATTGAGGTCAAGGATGTCCCGGTGTACGGATCCTATTTTTTTTCCAGCCTGACTTTGACTCTGACAGAAACTGATTTCAACTTCAGGATGGTGAGACAAAATCCTTATTAATTCGCCTCCTGTATATCCAGCGGCGCCTACTATTCCGGCAGTGATCATGATTTCTTGGGTTTGTGAACAGAATAGTAGTTTTTAAGTGGAGTGGCAAGTAGTTTGATGAACCCTTTAGCATCATCCGAATCCCAGGTTTTATTCTCCTCCCCATAGGAACCAAACCGGCTCTGCATAAGGTCATTCGAGGATTTAATTCCCAGAAGTTCAAAACGATAAGGGTGAAGTCTAACAGTCACATCTCCGGTTACCTCTTTTTGTGTGTCTTCCAGAAAACCCTCAATATTTCGCATGACCGGTTCCAGATATTGTCCTTCATGCAAAAGCATGCCATACCAGTTGGCCAATTGATCCTTCCAGTATTGTTGCCATTTGGTCAAGGTATGCTTTTCAAGAAGATGATGCGCTTTAATAATCAAAAGTGGGGCAGCAGCTTCAAATCCCACCCGGCCTTTAATTCCGATAATCGTATCTCCAACGTGAATGTCCCGGCCGATTGCATAGTCCCGGGCGATTTTCGCCAATTCCTGAATTGCAGCCAGTGGCTTATAATTTTGATCATCAATAGCCCTCAATTCTCCCTTTTTGAATGACAAGGTTATTGTTCTTGGCTGTAAATCGTCTTTCAACTGACTGGGAAAAGCTTCTTCCGGCAACGGCAAATTGGAGGTGAGTGTCTCTTTGCCACCCACACTGGTTCCCCAAAGCCCCTGATTGATCGAATACTGGGCTTTTTCCCAACTCATGTTGACGCCCAAGTTTTGGAGATAAGCAACTTCTTCCTGCCGGGTTAGTTTTTTGTCCCGAATAGGCGCAATGATCTCAAGATCTTTACCCAGGACCTGAAATGCCAGATCAAACCGTACCTGATCATTTCCAGCTCCGGTACTACCGTGGGCCACTGATTTAGCACCTATTTTGTTGGCATATTCCACTATTTCAAGCGCCTGGAAAACCCGTTCAGCACTTACACTGAGCGGATAGGTATTATTCCGCAGGACATTGCCGTAGATCAGATAACGGACACAGGCATTATAGTATCTTTGTACCGCATTGAGATGGATGAATTTATCTGCTCCAAGGACCAATGCTTTCTCTTCAATTCTCTTTATCTCTTCGCTGTCGAATCCACCGGTATCAACCAGCGCGGCATGGACTGCCAAGCCTTTCTCTTCAGTGAGATATTTAATACAATAGGAAGTATCCAAACCTCCGCTGTAAGCCAACACTACAATGGGTTTAGTCATTTTATCAGGTTGAAGTATTTGGTTTGACAAATCTAGTTGCATCGCCTCGGTCTTGGACGGTGCCAACATTCCGGTGCAGAGACACATTTGGTAATTCTTGCTGGTCAGTATACTATAGTTACTGCAACTACTGCATCCTTTCCAAAAGGTCTCATCTTTGGTCAGTTCGGAGAAAGTCACGGGATGGTATCCCAATGCCGAGTTGATGCGCATTACCGCCAGGCTGGTGGTAATACCAAAAATCCGGGATTCCGGATATTTGTCCCGGGCGAGGTTGAAAATCTTTGCTTTGATCTTCCGGGCGATTCCCTGGCTGCGGTAATCAGGATGTACCAGAAGACCACTGTTGGAAACGTACTTCTTGTTTTCAAAGCTTTCGATATAACAGAACCCAACGAATTTCTCTCCCTCTAAAGCAATCACTGCATCACCAGAATTCATTTTTTTGGTCACATATTCGATTGACCTCTTGGCAATACCAGTGCCCCTTACCTTGGCAGATTCCTCATATTCTCGACAAATTTCGTCGGCATATTTAATATGATCCTCACCGGCAATAGAAATAATGATATCCATCTTATAATTTGCAACCACACAATTTTAATGAAAATAGTCTTTGGGTAAAATGACCTCAAGGTCGGGAAAAGTAAGTATCAGGCACGGCCAAGCCGGCGATGGAACCTTGATTCAAGAACGGAAGGAAATATAGTCATTCTACAAAAAATGCTTTTAGCGGAGGCAAAGTTAAGTAGATTGGAAGTCTTGATCCGTGATTGGTCCAAATTTTATTACAAATCGACCTTAAATTGTGAACTTGTTAATAAATCGATGGATGTGTTGCCTTTGTTGCAATGAGAGTGGCAATTAAAGGGATCAATCTGATAAAATAGCAATTGAGAAGCATGCATACCAGGTGAGAAAGGGTCGCTGTGTAATCCCTTCCCGGGCCCTATCCGGACAGAGTTTAGCTTTGCCGGAAGGCATCCTGAAAATACTTTAGGGGAACCCATAGCATTCCAAAACATTCACCATCCTCTTTGCCCAGGTGTTTGTGATGCATTTTATGAGCCCGGCGAAGTGCCAGAAAATAGGGATTTTTAGTCTTTCTAAAGACTTTAAGACGCTGATGAATGAAGATGTCATGAACGAGCAGATAGGCAATTCCATAGAGCGTAATGCCTATTCCGATCCATAGATAGGGGGCATCCAGGCCGGCATTAGCTCCGAACAGACAGAGTAAGAACCCCGGAATACCAAAAAAGAGGAAAAATGAATCATTGCGCTCCAAAGTATGATCATGATCCTTTTTGTGGTGATCACTGTGCAATACCCACAAGAAACCGTGCATGACGTACTTATGAACAAACCAGGTGACCCCCTCCATTAATAAAAATGTGATCAAAATCAAAAAGAATGGTGTCATCATATTACTAATTAAACGAGTCTGAAGTTAAAGGTGATATATGATTTGAAGAGCAAATATAGTTTTCGCGGATTCGAAATCCGTATTCTTCGCTGCATGATCAGGGTAGGAGGGGTGTGCTTTATCTTCCGAAACAATTGATAATAATACACATATGCGGTATAAACTCCCAGCCTGGCACAACGGGGTAATTTCTTGATGCCTTCCAAAGCCAGATCAAAATCTTCCTGAATCGAATTCTCAATTTTCAACTTGTCTTCCACAGATAGTTGACGCAGATTGACCTGGGGAAAATAACTGCGGCCTAAATCTGAAAAATCAGCTCTTAAATCCCGCAGAAAATTTACTTTCTGAAAGGCGGCGCCTAATTTCTTGGCGGCGGGTTTTAACCGTTCATACTCGTTGTCATTGCCGTTAACAAAAACCTGGAGGCACATTAACCCAACAACTTCGGCAGAACCAAGAATATATTTTTCAAAAGAGACTTGGTCGTAGTCTTTCCTGGTCAAGTCCATTTCCATACTATCTAAAAAAGTATGGATAAGTTCTCCCTTGATTCCGAAATCATTTACGGTTGCCTGGAATGCATGTAATACCGGATTTGTACTAATTTTTTCAGAAATCGCATCTTCGGTATCTTTTCTAAATTTATTTAAAAGATTTTTTTTATCATATCCATGAAAAGAATCAACGATTTCGTCAGCTAATCGAACAAAGCCATAAATACTGTAGATCGGTGCATGTATTTGCTTTTCAAGCATGTAAATGCCCAGTGAAAAACTGGTGCTGTATTTTCTCGTAATACATTTACTGATTTTCGCACTTACCTGATCATACAAGACTTTCATGTGAAATACTTTTGATTATTTGATCGGCCACAAGTTTGCCTGAAATAATACTGGGAGGTACTCCTGGACCAGGCACCGTAAGGTGGCCGGTATAATAGAGATTTTGAACTTTTTTATTTCTTATACTTGGTTTGAATATGGCAGTTTGATTTAGGGTGTTTGCGAGTCCATAAGCATTCCCTTTAAAAGCACCATAGTCATCGATGAAATTCTGCAGGCAGTACGAATCTTTTACTTTAATTCGATCTCTAAATTGGTTGCCGCTCCTCTTCTCGATCCTTTTTATGATGATGTCAAAATACTTTTCTCTCATTTCCTGACTATCATCCAGCCCTGCCGCAAGCGGCATTAAAATAAATAGGTTTTCGCTATTTCCCGGTGCTACCGATGCATCGGTTTTTGATGGACAGCAAAGATAGAATAACGGTTTGGAGGGCCATCGCGGAAATTCATAAATTTCCTTCGTATGTTGCCCGAGATCTTCGTCAAAAAACAGATTGTGATGCAGTAAATTATCGATTTTTCCCTCGATGCCCAGATAGAAAATCAGACTGGAGGGAGCTAAAGTTCGACTTCGCCAATAGGCTGAAGAATAATTGCGAAATTCCTCGGCCAGAAGTTTCTGTTCCGTGAAATGATAGTCAGCGGAAGAAATTACCCCATCGGTTTCAATCTTCTCACCGCTGACTGTAACGGATCTGATTTCACCTTTATCGACATTAATACCTTCGCAGTTGCTGCCAGTGTGAATTTTTACCCCTAGCTCCCGGGCTAAAGCAGCCATTCCCTGGATGATCATATGCATTCCTCCTTTCGGGTACCAGGTTCCCAACTCAAGACCTGCATAATTCATCAGACTGTAAAGTGCCGGGGTTTTCGCTGGTGCCGCTCCCAGAAATAAAATAGGAAATTCCATTAATTGTCGCAGTCTTTCGTCCTTAAAATGCGCTGCCACATATTTGTCGAATGAGCTGATCAGGTCCAATTTGAAAACACCGCCCAACACTTTCAAATTCATAAATTCCACAATGCTGAGACCTGGTTTGTAGACAAGATCTTTCATGCCCACCTCATATTTATATCGGGCACTATCGAGAAACTTTCTCAGTGATTGGGACGAACCTTTCTCAATTTTTTCAAATAGCTGCTCCAGTTTTTCCCGGCCAAAGGGAACATCCAACTGAGCATCACTAAAAAACACTCTGAAGCCTG
>JAGQWZ010000030.1 GCA_020436835.1 Saprospiraceae bacterium
AGTATTCATCCCAATGAAATCAATATTGCTTCGACAGATAATTGTGGAGCTCTTACTCTTTCCTTTTCCGACACAGATATGGTGGAGGTAGTTGAATTGAACTGTGCGGATATAGGTTCTAAAATTCAAAGGCTGTGGGGTAAAGATGGTACTGGCAACCTGAACTATTGCGATGTCTTATTGACTATACAAAGTAATACTGGAGCTTGCCCTGACTAAGAATTCCATTCCAGAACCCCCCAGAATAGTTTTCTAACTCAAAGGTTAATAATAATTATTTAAATAAAAGACATAGCTGAGTCCGTGCTAGTCCAGAAAAAAAACTGGCGTAGATCAAGTGCAACCAACGAATCACCCACAGGATGCTATCTGAATTCCAAATGAATAAGTTCGGTTCAGAGGAATCTATTCAATAGAGTCAGGTTAAATCCTGCCCCCAGTTTCTGTAGAAAAGCGAGGGGGAGTTCTTGCTCTCATTTAATTTTTTGATTCAAAACTACCTAAGCACCGAAAACAACAATTGAACAAAAATAATCTTGGTAATTAAAGCAACCGGAAGCATCGTGGTAAATCCAATATTTGGCAATTTATTTCCTGCCCTGTCCACCGAGAAATCTAAAATAGCCGGTTGATTGGCAACCATCCCGGTCAAAAAACTGAACGGAATACCGATTAGCTTAAATCCAATGACGAGGGTAATGATACCGGTAAGAATACTGATAATAACACTGGACAGAAAAATATAAGTACCTCCACCCCCCATTAACGTACTGAGAAAGGTGTGTCCGGAGTTAATACCTATTCCCGCCAATAGTAGCGTTAACCCAAATTGACGTAAGGTCAGATTCGATCCATAAGACAGTGTCCATACGATAGGACCGGTACGTCTTAGAGAGCCCAACAGCAAAGCAACCACTAACGGTCCACCGGCAAAGCCAAGTTTGAAGGAACTTCCATTGGGCAGACTAAACACAAACAAACCGAGCAGCAGGCCCAATGCCATACCCAGGCCGAATGAAAGCAAATTCACGTGACTGAGTCTTTCGTACGAATTGCCAAATAAATCGGCAATTTTCGGCAGATCCTCTTTACGGGCAACAATACGCACCTGGTCTCCCAATTCCAAAATAGTATCTCCGGTAGCAAGTAGATCGATGTCTCCCCGGCGGTAGCGGGAGATAATGGCGGAATACTTTTCGTTGAGATTTAAGGCGGCCAATTTTTGACCTACAACCCTGGGATTGCTTACAAAGATCCGGGCCGTATCATAGGCAGGATCCCCGGCGATTAATTCACCCTGAACCTCTTGGCCAAGTTCTGAAATGGCTCGATCCACTTCATCTCTATCTCCCACCAACCGTATGATATCTCCTTTACGCAGCGTCATATCCATGTGCGTAAGCTTAGTTTCTCCATCGCGCAGGTAACGACCAAAGACGAGACTCCATCCCATCTCTTGACGGATGTCGCGAAATGTCATGTCTTCAAAGGAATCAGTCGTGATCAGAATGGCCGTATTTTTCATATCCTGCTCAATAGGATAATCCTTTCGCAAAGCCCGTTCTTCCGACTGATAGTTGATTTTCAGGATCTTCTCTATAAAGGCTATTGCCATCATTACCCCAAGAACTCCCATCGGATAACTGATCGAAAACCCAACCACTGCTTCTTTGCTTAGCTGGGTAGCAGTACCGGCAACATAGTTGTGGCTGAAGGCATCCAGAAGCGCCGCCAACGCAGCAGTATTGGTAGTAACGCCGGCAAAAAGTCCGGCTGTGGTTGACGCTTCAAAGGAGAACAGGAAATGTAGTCCAAGTGCTATGGAGGCGCTTAGGACCAGCATTAAAACAACAAAAACTATATCCCTGAATCCATGCTGCCTAATGTTATGAAAGAAACCAGGACCACTCTGCAATCCAATGGTATAGACAAATATGGTCAGACCTAGAGTAATAATGATATCCGGAATACGAAGAGCCGGATCGATCGCACCGAAACCCAAACCTACGAATAATACCGCTGCCACTCCCAAACCGGTGCCGCGAATTCGGACACTTCCTATCCAGTAGCCCAGCGCGGTAACTACAAACAGTAACAGGACTGCATTTTCCTTAAATATTTCTACCATACCAGCTTTATCAACAGCAAAAGTACAATAATCGAAACTGCTGCATCCTGATATTACCGAAGGAGATATTGACAAATTGTTATTTCCAAATCCAGTTCTTCAGCCGGAAGAGTACCCAAATATTACCACGATTTACCGGTCCGGATTACTTGCCCTTAAGTTAAGCGATTCATTCTCAGTATCGTCCTCCTCCGCACCCCACAAACTCCTCCCAACGATAAATGTTGGGACATAGCCTGGAGTGGAGAACCGGCCACCCGCATTAGCATATTCAACATACGCAGTCATAGCCCCACCTACGACCAGAATTTACCACGTAGAATGGGGCAAAAAGTCGCCTGAATTTGCTTTTAGAATTAAGGGCTCATCTACCAGCATACAGCTTAGAAATTCATTAGTACTAAAACTAATTTAATTCGATCTTCCAGCTCGCCAGTACACCATGCAGAGGGTGATATCCAATAATGTAATAATCAGAAAAGTCCTGATTACCATCTGGTCCTGAGAGGAAAAAACTGAATGTATCATTCGTGAGAGGCAGCAAATCAGTTGACGAAATAATTGGAGCAGTCGGGAAATGAACCCAGGAGTTTTGATCCTTGTAGCCAACTCTGATCTCCATTCCAGGCATGCTACCGGTAAAATGTAGCCTGCCTTTCAGATACAGGTGCGTTTCCGTCACTTCATTCACCTCAAAATGCACGATTATATCAAACCTTTCGTTCTTATGGTTGGACATCCTGGATCTCAGTTTTACATCATCCATGTCGTAGATACCTTCAGCCCTGGCCTGCTTGAGGATTTTACCGGCTGCCGGCTGATTTCGTGCGGTGAGCTCCGAATCATCCTGCAGGGCGTTATAAATCGAAGCTCCCATCCTCAACTGAATATTTCGCCTTTTCAGTTCCCTTAAAGAGTCCTCCATGCGGAAGCCGTACATCAGTAATGCAAATAGTAAAATCCCATAATAATTATTGAAATAGACTTCCCGTTGAAACCAAATGATAGCGATGAAAATAAAAATAAGGGGTAACAATTGATAAAATCGATACCGGTAAGCAGTCGTTGCCCCCAGACCGAATTGAGATCGCATTAATGTAGCAAATAAGGCAACCAGCAGCGCATATAGCAGCCCTGATATGATGATTGGATCATTTAGCAATTTCGATTTATAGTTCCTCCAAACAAAGAAAATTGCGAGCAATACCAACATCCCAAGCAATGCCGCCCAGACATGATGATCTCCATAGATCGGCTTAAATATTGAACCGAAAAAAATAATGAAATTTGCGGGATATGTTAAGAGATGCACTTTTGTGCCCACTCCAAATCCCTGGCCTTGAAAGTATCCAAAAACATAGTATAGGGAAATCATTGCCATGACCAGAAACCATATGGCTATTTCACGTTTTGAATACTTCAAATAAAGGATGGGAATTCCGGCAATAAAAACCAAAATTCCCGCCCCCGAACTGAGTGAGGATAATATTGCCATTAACAGAGCGACGAGGAAATTTCTCCATCCTTTCAACGCCATAAAATAGAGGGAAAGAAGGGCAGTAACAAGCGTTGCAATATGCATAAATGATGAGGACCAATTGTTCAGCGTAAAGACCGGCACAGCGACCAGGAGAACAATAATTGTAAAAGAATTTGAAGTTGTTTTATTCAGGGAATAGATCCCATAAAGAGTAAAAAGAAAAGCCAGATGCAACAGGTTATTTATAAAGATAAAATGAATGAAATTCACTTCTCCAAACAACAACCAATCAAATAAGAATAATAATTTTTGAGTGACAATCGGATGACCGTTTTGAAAACTGAATATCAACTCCAGTCGCTCCCAAAAACTTACTGAATTTCTCCAATCACTAATAGTATCCAAGCAAAGATTATAATCATCCAGGAGGGGAAGGTTTTCCGCGTAGAAGAGGGAAACGACTACGGAGACCAAAGCCAAAAAAGAAAAAAGTAATTTTTGTCCGGCTTTCATTTTAAATCCAGTGAAAAATACATCAGGTGTTCCGTTGCATAAATAACTACATAGATTGGCTTATCCTTTTCACCATCACAGCGTCACCTAACCTCGATAGAGCACCGCTATGCCTGCGTTCTGCGCCTTGTCCTGATGAAAAAATCCGGCACCCTGTACACATACTTATAGGACGAAACACTAGCTAAGTTAAATAAACCCGGGAGAACACGATGTGCATATCAATATGAGGATTAAAGTGACTTTGTGGAGGATTACCAGGTCCTCCCCTACCAGGCTATGTCCCAACATTTAATATATCACCTAACTTCAAGGCAAGGATTTAAAAATAATCCACCTGAGGTATGAATGCTTTCAGGGACCTGATTAATACTTTGCCCATGATCAGTTGGGTCTCCACTATCTTACTGAGTATTGCTTTGGTCAGATCAAATTACAAAGGTTGAGACAAAGCATACCGGTCCCGATCTAATTATCTGATTGACGATCTAGTGGGATGATCTTGGCACTGGATACAAAGGAATTTTCAGCAATGTCAAACTTCTGGTCCTTCGACTCCCAGGCACCCAGGTCATTGAGTTCGTGAATAAAATACTCAACCAGGTCCGGTGCATCGCCAAAACAGGCCAAAAGGAAATCGATGATGGCCGCGGCTTCGGATTTGTCTCCGGGGGTAACGAAGACCTCTTCCGTCGTCTGGGGATACTGTTCAAGGCCTGCCACCAAACGCAGGGGATAGCGATTTCTTTCAAATGCCCGGATAAGTGCTTTTTTAGTTTTTGGCCGGGCACCAATGGTGTGGTATAGGTAGATGACCTTACCGTATAGAAAAGCCAGATGATCTTCTTTTGGAAATGCTTTAAACAGTCGCTGGACAGAAGCCCAGTCTCTCTCCAGAATGCATAGTTCGAGCAAAATCAACCGGTTCATGAGATGATCGGATGCGTCCATCTCCATCATTTTCCAGAATACTTCAAATCCCTCTTCTCTTCTTCCCGCCGCCATATACTCTTCAGCCAATAGGCGCATGGCACGCATATACGGACGGGTTCGATGATCCAACCACCAGGCTTTTTGCAGGTCGATTTCATGGACGTTCAGATCTTTTAATCCTTCATCCATACCGGCTTTCAACATTTGCAAACGGAGATTGCGATCTGCTTCCCAGCCTGCCAGACAAATATGAGCCTCGACACAGCGGGGAAAATCGGTCAAAATTTCCCTCACTTTATGGAGAGATTGCTCCTTCGGTAATTCAAAAGATCGAATCGCATCAATCATGGCCCGGCTGTGCCCCGGAATATGCCTTTCCCGACCGATTTCATCAGCCGTCTTTCCCACGAAACTCTCCAGCAGTGCTTCCAGATCGGCCAGATTATCGAAACTTAAATCGTCCAGGCCCATCGTCTCGTATTGCTCCATAAACATGGCATAATGCGAGGATGGCCGGTATCGATTCTCCTGATTTTCTTCCGGGTAGCGAATTTCCTCCAACTCAAGATCATTCTCTTCCAGCTCATAGCAGAACAGATCGATATCTTCCGGATATCCCGCCAGACCCACTTCAATCAAACTGCCCACTGCACGCACAGAAATCACATGAACATGATCTTCCTCCGCTTCATCTTCATTAAAATAATAAAGATCGTCCCGGATCATCTCATCAAGGTCATTTAGAATTTGTTCATCGATATCATCCTTGTAGCGAAATACCGCGAGGACATAATCTTTCTCGACAAAGGGCTCCTCCGCATTGTCAAATTCCGTATCTAATTGAGGGAAATCAAACTCGGAATATCGTTCCGGGTGGGATGTCAATTCCAATTTCTCACCAATTTGATCGGCAGTCTGCCGAATGAGAGCAGGATCTGAAGTGAAGAATTCGGAAATATCCTCCAACGCTATACTAATAACTGATTTACCGGTAGTCAAACTATTGTGCCGGGCAATCGCAAATACCAATCCGGCCGCCCACAGTTCCACATTCTCTTCATCTTCAAGGAAATCATCAATGATTAATTCACAGTCATCGGCAGCCTGGATCGTTGGGGTAAACATCCAAAACCGTTTCATTTCATTGAGACAATCTCCAATATGCTGATCTAACTGACGACGTAAATTCATATAGTTCAAGATTCTAATCACGTTTGCACATGATCCCCTTACTGCTTTTACCTCCTAAAGTCCTACCCTGCCGGTCATTTACCCGGAGTAGTCATTAGGCCTTGCACCCGATGTTTCGAAACCTCAGATCTCTTCAGCTTAAGGTCTAACCTTACACCTGCAATGCAAGGTTACCGTCAAACTTAGAAAAAAAACCAATGCCATGATCTGAATTTGTAGCCCGTCAACAGTTATCCACATCGATGTTAGGAAAATACCGAGCCATGCCACGTAAGCTTTACCATTGTCTTCAGTATTTGGATTAAAATCTGTTTATTCCCGCATATTCTTACTCAAATTGACCATATAAAATATTCTGCTGATCACATCATTCACACCAGTAAGCTCTGTTATTGCTGAAAATGCCGGGTCGGCCGCCATTCTTCATCAATACGCCTAACGGCAGATATTCGAAACGATATCAAGAGAAAAAGCTTAGTTGATTTTGAAAATACCGGTTCCGACGAAAAATTATGCCGACCATAGATCTTTTCCTTTCAAAATAAATTTCCGGCAATACCTTCCTGTATTTTATCAAAATCTAAATCTCTATTAGCGGACTTCACTTTTAGATTTTCAAATGCAAAAAATGATCCTGACATTTATCTTCTCCATCAGGACATATTGAATATTTAATGAATGCCGTATCTCCATGAATACCGGATTCCCCTAGTCTGATAAATAACTCAGAATAATTATTAGGGCTACTCAGAACGGTATCTATCTTCAGTTCCGCATTGCCTGTACTTTTATCCAGACCAATAATTCGAAGGGTCGAAACATAATCTTTCGAAAATAACTCACCGCGGTTCATTTTACTAAATAAGAAATCAGTATGCTTAGTGGTAAATATTTTGTTAAAATTATTTATATTAAGGCTATCTCCCACTTGACCATAATCATCAGTTGTCCCTACTTCTTTATTCTGCTTACAATTAACGGTGAAAAAAATCAATAAAATCAGAACGTATCTCATACAGTTAAATATAAATAATTGAATGGAAAAAATATTAAAGGTAGCAGCAGCTGAATTGGGAATACGAGAATTTCCCGGTCCGGATCACAACCCAAAGATAATCAGATACGCTCACGATGTCGGTTTGAGATGGGTAGATGATGATGAGACCCCCTGGTGCAGTATTTTCATGAATTGGGTTGCCTGGAAAGCGGGTTTCAAAAAATCCGGTAAAGCAAATGCCCGATCCTGGCTGGATATTGGTTTCGAAGTTTTAGAGCCTGAACCAGGTGATATCGCCATTTTTTGGAGGGAGACTCCAGAAAGTGCTCTTGGTCATGTAGGCATCTTTCTGGGCTATGCGTTGGGAAACAATCGCATCTATGTATTAGGAGGCAATCAGCAAAATGCGGTTTCGGTCTCTGCTTATGATACGGCAAGATTGCTTCAATTCAGACGTCTGGTGAAAGAAGACATCCGGCTCACAACAAAAGTACTGCAAATGGGTGACCGGGGTCCCGAGGTGGCAGCATTGCAGGATACCTTGAAAATGGCAGGATTTAATTGTGGCACCTCCGATGGGTACTTTGGGCCCCGTACCGAAAATGCGGTAAAGGAACTCCAGGCTTACAGTATTGGCCTGCTAGCTGTAGATGGTGTATTCGGTCCCGCAACCAAAGCCTATTTGAAGGAACTAATAGAACAACAAGGCTGAGAAATAATAAAAATCCATCGGACCTAAATTCATAATAACCCGGTAATCAGTCGCATCCTTCAAGGGTCTATAAACGTTTAAGTATCATAGCACATCATGCCGAAACAGCGCATATGATTTTAGCATTATAAGGTAAAACCTTTAATGCTCATGTCCGGCACCTTCTTCTCCCTTTTTGGATTCTGCCATAAGGAAAAATGAACCCTGATTAACAATCACGGAATCTCCAATTTCGGGCAATGGATCGATGGGCTTAATTTCGACAAAACCAAGATCCGTCTCCCCGGTGATGACCTGCACCTTTCGATAATGGACCTCATCGTCATGCTCATCTTCTTTTACAAAAACATAATAAAGGCCTTTATCGATGGATACCGCAGCAAGAGGAACAGAATTGACCACCTGTTCCTGATTGATAACCCGTGCTTCCACAAATTCGCCTGCCGACAAGTTGGTATGATCACTGATGATTTCTGCGTGTACATCATAACTGTTATTGTCTTCATCTACCAGGGCGTTGATCCACCAAATCTTAGCTTGCAGAATTTCATCAGGTCGGCTTTGGACGAAGAAGTTCAATACCTGATCTTTTGCCAGGTAACTCACATCAGAACCATAAGCCACCAGGTGCAAATGCAAATGGTGATTGTTAATGATCTCAGCCAGGGGTGTACTGGCATCAATAAACTGGCCGCTGCTTACCAACAAGTGTTGTACAATACCAGACATAGGAGCAAGCACACTGAAGGTCGACTGTATTTTGCTATCCGGCTGAATCCCTACCGCAGCTAATTTAGCTCTCAACGCTTCAACAGAAGCCTGCTGCTGTTTCAATTTAGCTTTGGCATTTTCATAACTCTTTAGTGGAGCAATCTCTTCATCCGAAAGCTCTTTTTGACGTGCCAGCTCCTTTTCCAGATACTCAAGATCAGCCTCTTTCATTTTTAATTCCTGCTGCCAGTCGATCACTTCCAGGTTTTCGATGGTAAATAATTTATGCCCCTTCTGAATATGAGTCCCTGCCATCACATGCACTGCGCCCACCTTCCCGTGCAGGTTGCTGCTCGCTATGGCTTTTCCTGATGGTGGCAACTCCACTCTTCCCGTCAGCTTGACGGTCGAACGGATTTTTTGAGCGGTGATAGCTGTATACGTTAACCCGATATTTTCAATCTGGGTCTTTGTCAAACCCACTTCCTCCATCATACCTGGAGTCTCCTCCATATCATGATCATGTTGCATTTCCATCTGTCCTGTGGAATTACAGGCAGTAAAAAAAACTGCTAATAAAAAGGCAGGCAAAATTAAACCGGCAAAATCTTTATTGATACACATAGTGAATTAATTCATTTAGATTTAAATAATAGTTTCTCAATTTGTCCAGATGCGACTGCTGCAATACATTATAATTCTGATACGCCAATACCAGATCGCTGTACGGTATTTCCCCTAACCGAAACCCTTTTAAAATATCATCCATGAGCGTACGTTGCTCATTTATTTGTACACTCAGTCGCTCAGCAGCATCCCTGGCGTTCAATGCTTCCTGCATTTTCCTTCGCCGGTCAATGTCAATGAGCTCAGTCAACCAAAGTAGTTGTTCATTTTTGGCACTGGCTGCCAGATCAGAAGCCTGGACCTGAGATTCTTTGTAGGATTTATTAAAAGGTATCGAGATACCCGCTTCCAAACCAAAAAACAAAAAAGAACCTCCCACTCGTTGCAACCGCAGACCAGTAAACAGCTGTGGTTTATTTTGTGCCAGCAGGACATCCTTTTGATTCTGAATAAGCAACTGATCTAATTGCAGTCTCTGGAGATCCGGTTGGTCAGTCGCTGTGTAAACAGGCACATCCATATTCAACTCATCGAGATCAACTACCTCTAACTGATCTTTTCCGGACCACTCGCTTAAACTATTTATTAATATTTTCTTTTGTTCCAGCAGCCGATCAACCTCAATTCCTGATTGCATCGTCAGTTGTCTAATCTGACGGGTAGTCAGACCACTTGACTCTCCCAATTCAGCCCGCCGATCCGCAATTCGAAGGTATTCCGTCAGCGCATTCTGTAATTCATATTGAACCTGCAGTAATGAATTTAGATGACTGGCATTAATGAAGGTCTCCATCACTTTGGATTCCTGATTTCTCCGCATAATTGCAACTTCATTATCCACATCCAGCATTTGGGTTTGATAAAGAGACCGGTATGCTTCTCCCGGTTTATTCAACCGGTAAAATTGCTGGACATTGAGGGATTGAATTCCAACATCATCCATGAAATTATACTCCTCCGTACTGAGAGAAAAGTAAGTTAGGTTAGGTGCCAGTGGATTCTTCGCTTTTTGGGATAATGCTTCTTTTTGCAATGTGGCAAACTGTCCCAAATGCATCTGGCTTGACCTGATATCACTAAGAAAGTCGTCATAATTTGAAGCCGGCTGAGCATCCGCTCCAAAGCATACTGTGAGAAAAACAATCGTAGTAAGCGTAGTATTGAGTCGACTTTTTCTCTTCTCCAACAAATAATATAAAATTGGAAGTATAATTAACGTAAGGAATGTGGCGGTGATTAATCCACCGATGACCACGGTAGCTAACGGCTGTTGTACCTCAGCTCCGGCAGACCGGCTTAACGCCATCGGCAAAAATCCGAGTGAAGCTACGGCTGCGGTCATCACCACTGGTCGTAACCTGACTTTGGTTCCTTGCTTTACTATCTGCAAAATATCGGTCATGCCTTCCCTTTTTAATTGATTAAAATATCCCACCAGCACAATTCCATTTAATACGGCCACTCCAAACAAGGCAATGAATCCGACGCCGGCCGAAATGCTAAAAGGCATGGCACGCAGATAAAGGGCCCAAATACCTCCAATAGCTGAAAGAGGAATCGCCACAAAGATCAACAGGGCATATTTGATGGAATTGAAGGTGAGATATAGTAAGAGCAGGATAATCCCCAGGGCGATCGGGACGACGACTCCCAATGTCTGTTGTGCCCTTTGGAGGTTTTCGAATTGACCCCCATACCGGATGTAGTAGCCGGGTGGTAAATCAAGTCTTTGTGTAAGTGACTCTTCAATAGAACTTACCAGGGTGGCGATATCAATGTTGCGCGCATTCACACCGATGGTGATTCTGCGCTTGGTATCATCACGTGAAATCTGAGTTGGTCCCTCGGCAAAATCAATATGGGCCAATTCCGACATCGGCACATGCATGCCATTGGGCAAGTCAACCAAAAGATTTCTCAAACTACTGATATCCTGACGTTCCTCTTCCCGCAATCTAATCACCACATCAAACCGTCGTTCGCCCTCGTAAAAATAACCGGCAAATTTTCCGGCAAAGGACGCTTTCAGAATATCGTTTAGTTGAGCAACGGATACTCCATAAGTAGCCATCTTTTCCAGTTCATAGTCAACCACCATTTGTTGCAGACCCGCTGTCGCCTCTACCTTGATATCTCCAATGCCCGGCAGGGTCCGCAAGATGGCTTCTGCAGCGTGAGCCCGGTCAAGTAATACTCCAAGATCTTCGCCATAAATTTTAATTGCAATGTCCTGACGCACTCCCGTCATTAATTCATTAAATCGCATCTGGATGGGTTGCGTAAATTCGTAGGAAATTCCTGGAAATTTATTTAATTCCATTTCCATTTTATCAAACATTTCCTCCCGACTGGTAGCGGTGGTCCATTCAGATTTTGGTTTCATGATGACATAAATATCACCTGCTTCCAAAGGCATGATGTCGGTGGGAATTTCTGCCGTACCTATTTTTGTAACTACTTTTTCAACTTCAGGAAATTTGCCGGTGAGAATGTCCTGCAATTTTGCCGAAACGTCTACACCTTTACGAATCGAACTTCCCGGAGGTAGTATCTGATGCAATGCAAGGTCTCCTTCTTCCAGGGTAGGAATAAATTCACTTCCCATGCGGGATAAAATAAACAGGCTAAAAAGAAACAGGAGAAACACACTAAGCAATACTAAATAACGAAATTGAAAAGCAAGATTACGTACCGGTTCGTAAGCCCGATAAATAAAATTCATTATACGGTCGGAAAGGGTATTTTTTCTGGCCACGGCATTTTTTAGAAATAAATCGGCCATCATCGGTACGTAAGTAGATGATAGGATTAATGCTCCGAGAATGGCAAAACTCACCGTCTGCGCCATAGGGATAAACATCTTTCCCTCTACCCCCCGGAGAAAAAATATAGGCAGATAAACCATCAGGATAATTATTTCTCCAAATGCAGCCGAAGTTCGAATTCTGGAGGCCGACTCATACACTTCGTAAGATTTTTGAGAAGGAGTGAGATCCATGGTCCGGTTTTTCACCCCCAAATGATGAAGAATGGCCTCTACTACAATTACGGCGCCATCTACAATCAGTCCGAAATCGATCGCCCCGAGGCTCATCAGATTGGCGGAGACCCCAAAAATTCGCATGCAGCTGACCGCAAATAACATACTGATGGGAATTACCGATGCGACAATCAGACCGGCGCGAAAATTTCCTAACAAAAGGACCAGGATAAAAATAACAATGAGAGCTCCTTCCGTCAGGTTTTTGACGACCGTGCGGGTAGTCTGATTGACCAGTTTAGCCCGATCGAGATACGGTTCCAGGATAATACCTTCTGGTAAAGTAGTTTTAATTTCTTCAATTCGCTGCTTGACCCGTTTGGTTACCTCCATCGAATTTTCACCTTTAAGCATCATAACCTGCCCGGCAACCACTTCTCCCTTACCATTCATCGTCACCGCCCCAAATCTGGGCGCATGACCGATCTTTACTGTAGCTACATTCTTTAATAAGATTGGTGCTACCCCACTCGCCCGGACGACAATGTTTTCCAGGTCGGAAAGACTGGTAGCAAGACCTTCTCCGCGGATAAAATAGGTCTGATTTTCTTTTTCAATATAGGATCCTCCGGAATTTGCATTTCCACTTTCAACCGCATCAAATATTTCATGAACCGTTATTCCAAATGCCTTCATCCGGTTTTGATCCAATGCTACTTCATATTGTTTCAGATAGCCACCGGAACTGTTTACCTCAACGACCCCTTTCAATCCGGTCAATTGTCTTTTTATCAGCCAATCCTGAATACTTCGGAGTTCAACTGCGTCATATTTTTCCTCGTATCCGTCGTCCGGGTATATCACATACTGATATATTTCACCCAATCCGGTTGAAATCGGACCCATTTCCGGATTACCGTAACCTGCGGGAATATTTGTTTTGGCTTTTTGTATTTTTTGATTTATCTGTTCCCGTGCCCAATATATATCAGCATTTTCTTCAAAAACTATGGTGATGACCGAGAGGCCAAAACGGGATATCGAGCGAATTTGTTCCACCTTGGGAATATTACCCATTTCTATTTCTATGGGATAGGTGACAAAGCGCTCCACTTCCTGAGCCGATAAATCAGGTGAAGAAGTAATGATCTGAACCTGGTTATCCGTTATGTCCGGAACAGCATCCAAAGGCAAATGAGCCAGGTTATAGATGCCCCATCCAATAATTGCCAGGGTACCAACCACAATCAGCAATTTATTGTCGAGGGAAAATCGAATAATATTTCTAAACATTTTTTCTGATCTCTAATGCACCTCCCTGACCAGCTCCGTTAAAATGAAGCGCATACCAAATTAGTCAGGCAAGATGTGATTAATGAAAAACTAAACCGGCCTGTGGCGATATATACCACCCCAGACGCCAGTGAATAAGATAGGATCAGACTACACTGGGTGGTCGATCGACTCCAGGATTAAAAAGAAAAGAGTAGCGGATATGAATAAAATTAATCACATCACGGGAAGGGCATTCCGGAGAACGCAAGAGATCCGGCCAGCTTTGCATCATAAATAGATCCAGAGCGTGATGTAAGTGTTTGGCCGGCAATTGATCATGATCGCCCAGGTCGCTATGTTGATGGCTCTCCGGATTTATATAGTGGTCTTTAATAAACGACCAGACTGTACAATTCCTGCCAACAAGTTGGGCCTCTTCCTGGTGTAATTTAAAGTGCTTGAATGCGGAAGCAGTATGCCATAGCTGGGCGAAGTCTGTATTGGGATACAAACCGGCAATAAAAAAATATATGGCAAAGAAACCAGAAAAGAATTGCCTCATAAAAACAAAGATAGAATAAACAATCTAGACAAACTTATAATTGGACCAGTGATTTGTGACTGATGTCACATCTTGGCTTTTCCATCGAGGTATATTCCATTATAGGTACTTCCCATGTACGCACCCCAATGAACAGGCGATTTAATGGGATAAGTCGTTTCTAACCGGTGAATCTCCATCCCGTTGAAAGTATACGTATGCCTCAGATCAGAGGCATGCAGGTAGATAATATCCAACATTCCATCATTGTCAAGGTCACCAATATAGGGCGTTGATGATATATTGCTTCCTTCAAAGGGATCCCGGAATTGCTGCAAATCCTTCTTTTTAAAATCGATGATTCCCAGCATATTGTAGAAAAACTTCTGGAAGATCTGATCCTGTACCTGGTAATTTATACTCAGCAGTACCTCATCGGTGCCATCCTGATTAAAATCATATACAACGGCCGTACTGGTCTGGTAAAAACCAAGTGAATCAATAAATTCGATTTTTCCATTCTTACCGTTTAGCATGAATTGGCGATTCCATTCCAGCTTTGGCCATACCCCGGCAGCGATCGACACAAAGAAGTCCGGTATGGAGTCTTCATTAAAAAGCCCTATCGCTAAAGAACTGTAGGCTTCACAACCTTCGATCTGGGTATGCCACATCAAATCAAAATCCGCTCCGTCAAAAGCATAGACACCACCATCCACCCCCATGGCTGCTACATCCAGGACACCATCCGAATTAAGATCAAGGGCCACCGGGGGAGCAATAAATCCTTTATTAGGTGATGAAGCCAATTTCCTCGAATGCGAAAGGTCGTTATGGAGGAGATCCTCCAATTCCGCTACAAATAAATTGCCGCCAAGCGTCTCACCCCCGGTACCAAATATAACCTTGGCTGGAAGTTCCGGTGCAGGTCTGAAGCAAATCACGGACATGTAGATCTCTTTTCCATCGGGCATGTCGGCCTTGGCAATGATCTGCCCGGATTTACTATCCAGGACAAGCAAGTGACCCGCAGGCCGATTTGGATCGTAGGGTTCGGCTTTGACATCGCCGCCATTGGAAACGATAATGTCCGGAGTGTCGTCATCATTCACATCTTCGATCAGTTGGGGATTATAAAAGTTATACCAACCGGCATTTCGAGGCGCATTTGTACTTTTTGATTTAAAAAATTCCCAAAGTAATTTGCCATCAGCCCCACTTATCGCCTTTAATTCCGCAGACCGACCACCAATAATAACGTCATCGATCTGGTCTCCGTCAATGTCATATAAAGCTGCAGAGCCAAACATCTGATCCCGGCCGGAGACCTTCCATAACATAGACCCTGTGGCACCATCCAAGGCGATGACAGCGCTATCGGAACTCACAAATTCTTCCCTACCCGCCCCTAAGATGATGTCTTTGATTCCATCGCCGTTCAAATCTGTGCAACGTGGTGAACTGAACGTACCGATATCATTCAGTTTTACTGACCATTCATCCTGAGCTTTAACCTGGCTAATAAAAATGTTGGCGAGAATAATAATCCCGTATTGGTAGACATTCATAATAATCCGAAAATATTAAAAGTCTCCATACCTATGGTGAATAAAGAACATTAATAATTCCAATCGGATTTATCTACATCATGATCTGGCTGAATGCCTTCAACCACGCTTGTTGCATTAAATGGGCTCCCGCTATGGATGGATGCACCCCATCGGGGCACCAATAGGCTACAGACTCATTTCTCAAAGCTTCGCTGAAGATCGAATGATAAGGGATGAATGCAGCATCAAATTCAGCTGCCAGATCCTTTGCTGCCAGGCGATAGGGGTGAAAGGATGACCACTTTTCATTGATAGCAGATCCTCCTTCCACTGCAAAGGGCTCACCAATGATCAATTTGACATCAGGCAGTGCTTCCCTGGTTCTTTGCAATAACTGTCGAAAGTCATCTTCGTATGTCTTGACGGTGCCATCATACTGACCATTGATCATATGCCAGAAGTCATTGACTCCAATCAGAATACTTAAAACATCCGGTCTTAGAGCCAGACAATCGAGATCCCAGCGATCAGCCAACTGGAAAACTTTGTGACCACTGATTCCACGGTTGAAACACTGAAGTTCAGCACCTGGGTGGTTGCCCAGTAACTCGGAAACGATCTGATAGACATATCCTCCACCCATCCCCCGGCCGCGATTGGCATAATAGTCTCCCCGGTCTCTTCCTGCATCGGTAATTGAATCTCCCTGAAATAAAATCCGTAAACCCTGGGGAATTTGAAGGTCTTTTGTTGAGGTAGTATTAAGATATGCTGCAATACCCGAACCAGCCAGGCCGGTTGCAAGTGCAGATGCGTTATTAAAAAAATCACGACGAAGCATGTCCTTCCAAATTATGCATTAATGATTGAGAACTGGCAGTTTACTTTCTCTGTCAAGATACATTTTTTCATCCCAGTTTAACCGGATCACACCTTTAATTAAATCTGAACAGACGCTATCAACCATTAAAATGAATAAAAAAAGGATTCCCTCTATGCTCAGTAAAGGGAATCCCTGATGTAACGCTGTTTTGGTTATGCTATTATTATTTGATAAACACCATACGCCTGGTGTCCTGATACTTTGGGGTATTCAGCTGATAATAGTACACTCCACCATTGGCAAATAATTCTCCCCTGATCTCAAGTACATTTGCTCCAGCTTCAAATGGTCGATTTATCTCCAAAATAATTTTACCATTAATATCAAAGACCCTGAAGTTGGCTTCCGTCCGCTCTGGTAATGTAAATGCGACCTTCGTCTCGTTGGAAAACGGATTGGGATAATTTTGATCCAGGGAGATACCACTATTGATATCTACGCCATCCAGTTCCAGCCGGAGAGGAATATTTACATCTTTGCCAATCTCTTGTCTGTCTGGCACCCGAATATGCTTGGTATTGTGCGTTTGACTGTGCACTACTTCTGTGACCGAACCCGTCGAGTCCTGTGGTGTTTCAGTACATCCATCATTACCGACTACCACACCCACAATGTCACAGAAATCAGATGTTCCACTTGGCCAACTGATTACCCATAATCTGAGTACCTGAGTACCTACATGCGGACAACCTAATTGCAAACTATGGCCATCTTCGGACCAGGTATCATCATCTATCCCATCTTTCAACTCCAATCGGTACTCGATCGCAGTATCGGCACAGGCTACCCGGCTGCTCCGGTTATATTCGTTTGCCCAGATGGTAATCATCGCCGTATCTATCAGTCCATCCTGATCCAAATCCATGGGATTTAATCTGGCGGTAAGAGAGGTAATACAGATTGCCGTGGGTTTTTTGACGGATTGAAGGATAAATTGGTATGTACAAAGACCTTCATTAGCACAATCATCCATCACCTCCACCTTCAGCTTATACTCACCGGGATCCAGATCCTTAACCAGGACGTCAAAGGATGACAATGGGGTTCCGAACCGGTCGCTTTCAAATGTTTCGACCAGGTGAGGATCATTCGCATCACTCACCTCATAAAGTGTCCAGTAGTAGGATACAATACCACATTCATCCTCAAGATTCACCGTTGCAGCAAAATCATAGT
This sequence comes from Saprospiraceae bacterium, assembly GCA_020436835.1. Taxonomy (GTDB): domain Bacteria; phylum Bacteroidota; class Bacteroidia; order Chitinophagales; family Saprospiraceae; genus JABDMH01. The sequence continues at coordinate 17,698 of JAGQWZ010000030.1, forward strand.
AGCAATCTCCACTTTCGATCGTACCTCCGTCTTCCACCGGTCCATTAATGGTACAAACCGGCGCCAGTGTGTCCGTAAGAAAGATATGCTGAACGCAACTATCAAATTCCAGGTCGTGATGATGGTACCAGTCTGAAAGCACCGGCTGACCCTCACACCAATCCATATAGTACCAGGTACGTACGATTTTATAACATGCTGCATCACCGCCTACAATTTTGAAAACGCGGTCTTGGTAGTCGATCCCCACTAATCTGCAGTCGTCATCAAAACGGTATTTCATCCAACCCAGTTGATCCGGGTGAAGATCCCCTCCCACTCTGCCAGATCCATCTTCATCATATTGGATACCGCAGGAAACGATCTCTACGTCCTCCGGCACATCAAACATGTGTTTATCTAGTGTACACTCATTATAGATCCTGATTTTCTGGGTTCGGGTAATCGTATCCGGTAAGTGGGCCTCTTTCAAATCTTCCGGCACATTTTCATCGGTATAATATGAGGCGGGACATCCTTGCCACACTTTAAATTTTCGATAGAGATATCCTTCCCCACAATGATCGATTTCGCACCAGATTTCCTGATCACACCCAATGTAATTATTGCAGTTTGCCAGGACCAGGCCGCGGCTGAACGTGTCGGCAACCGCTGCATAACCGCAATCCCAGATCGTATCGGTCTTCCAATAATAACCCAGGTGCTCATCCAGATATCGCTTCTGCACGATATCCACTATATTACAGTAACAAGACGAATCCACAAATGGAATTTCTGTTTCCACCTTGTTGCCAGATTGATCTAAATAATTGCCGTAGGGACCCTTCCAAACTTTCTCATATTCACCAAATATAGAATCCAGGGCCCCTAAGGCAGCTTCGTCTTTTTCTTTAGCTAAGTCAACAATGGATTCTATACTCAATGGATGTATATAACCGTCCAGTTTATACCTGGCCGTTTTATATATTTTGCAGGTAATTTCAACGTCTTCCACATCCCGGACTACCTGAACCGGTACTTTGTCTTCGACCCAGACCTGGGTCCATGCTTTAGACCAATTACACCAATAGTCCATGACCAATAATTCAACCGTGACCGAACCACAAGCGTCTTCACAGTCAAAAGGTACAGCATCGCTCCATCCGCCACCGATTCTTTTGTAAGTCTGTATCAGCCGGTTATCGACTTTAAAATCTTCCGTTGAATCGATTTCTTCACCTTCATCGTATGGATCAGGATGTAAAGCGACAGGCAAAAGATGGTCCATGACGGAAGGCAGACAGTCCTCGATCCACGCTTCTATCTGTTCTATTTTAATATCATAAGGATGCGTTTTGCACCGATATGAAGCCTGTCTTATCAGGTCATATATCCAGGCATTGTATACGATATTGGCACAGGGTCTTCCATCTTCTCTAAGCCATTCTAGCACTTTTTCGTAGTGCGCTTCCACCGGCTCGAGGTCTTTATCTTTTTCCAGTTCAGGGATCCACAATGTGTCATGATGTGCCGTCACACAAACCGTATCCAGGTCATCACAGAGGTTTACACAGGATTCAAACCAGTCGGTCCTCCTTGCCAGAATGAAATTTACATCGCAATTGTCAAAGCTTCCTTCATCGAAGTTTTTCGCATCGACCCAAACCTTCTTCTCAGACAGACTTACCGTAAGCCCTTTGTCTACCACAGCAGTAGGTTTCACCCGGTCTTTCACCAGAATATAACAAGTATCAACAACCGTATTATGACAGCTGTCCTGTGCTTCATATATTATTATGTAAGGTTCAGGCCGGTGCGGCAGTGGTGCTCTTTCGTGCGACTCAAAGCAATCATTTTGAGGGTTGTATGTCATCACGTAAGTTCCTATATCCGGAATTCTGGCCTTCACTTGTTTTACCCCGGCCCAGTCATCCGTGACCACCACCGGCGGCACATAGCTATGGGCCGTACAGTTATGATCGGAGGTGGTAACCACCGGTAATGGCTTAATGGTCGTGGTGGCAGCTCCTAACAGCCCATCTGTCGACTGTTGAGAGAAGCAGAAGAGGTCTCCGGCTCTCAATTCCAGGATCTTGTAACCGTTCTGATAAACCGGCCCTCCGGTAGAATCTGGAATTCCTTCGGTCAGAAGGAAAAAGTCTCCATTCAAATAGTATCCGAACGGATCATACATTGCATCGGAATTCAATGATCGATATTCCCAGGTAAAGGAAAGCACGGTGTCTTTTACCGGTTGAATACAGTAGTTCGTAGAACCGGCTATTCCATTATTATTTCCAATCAGGCTAATTTTGTACGGAGCCCAGGTCGTATCCACATACCCGTCTCCATCAATCACCATATCCCAATCATGATAGTCAAAAACCCCGGAAAAGAGAATCGGGTATTTGCAGTGCAGATCGGGAGGCAATGTGTCCAGATCGACTAGCCAGAATTCACAGCGCCAGTAGCCTGGTGCAATATTTTCGGCGATATTTGGGGGCGTCCCTGCAGGTGCTGGTACTACACAAGCCAGCTGAGCTGCACCATAGCAGGATTGCTTTATGTCTATCGAAATTTTGTATTGTTTAGAACAATCCACTTCAAAGATTTCCCAATCTACATGAGTGTTGAAGGCACATAATTCGTTAAGATGTTTGGATGAAAACTCGAGCAGACCATCCTTATCCAGATCGGTGACGCTTAGCAAAGGCAAATCAATACAGGTAGTGGGATCGAGCGGATTTTCCGGAATAGAGATCACTGGTCCTGTGAAATTAGAGAGGTCATTGCAATAAATGGAATCCTTATCAACACAATAGATGTTCTCCATGGTGATTTCAGGAAGGTAAAAAACCACAATTGTGTCAAATCCCACTCCGCGTATACCATCCTTTCCAATCGCTTCCCATTCTCGCAGGATGACCTTCACAGTATCCTGAAGTCCTGGCATGCACTGGTAAGGAATAAGCCAGTCAGTCACGTGTCTCGCTGTAGTTACACCGCCACAGGCATCGATGACTGTTGGGGTAGTCAACGGCTGTTGAACCAGGGTATCAAAACAATAGACATCGAAAACACGGCCAGGTATTACCGGTCCAAAGACTTTCTTGACAGAAAGGTTCGACCAGCATGCCCCAAGATCATTCGCCACATTCACTTTCAGCGTTTTCCCCACATAAATACAGGCAGGGACCATAATCGGGTCTGTCGTAGCCACTTGTACCGGACCAAATAACGTCTCGCCCAACTCACCGGTAATGGTTATCCGCACAGAATCAATTCCTGCCGCGATATTGGTAATAAAATCAACGGGAGAGACTGTAATCATCCCGAATTCGTCCACACTCGCATTCACATCCCGGCAGTTTGGAACTCCCTGAGCGAAGATGCCTTGCAGGATGGTGAAAAGCAAAATGGCTGTAAAAGTGAACCTAAGCATAGCGTTACATTTTAATCGAACATATTACGATCAAAAATAATACCAAAGTAGCTTCACATTAAAAATAATTAGAATCTATAGTAGGCTGTTTGTCAGAAATAAACACCCTTCGAGAGCATTGATAGCGGAAAAACGGCATGGTCATTTGATCCCTATGGACCGGGTGATCCGGTAGGGAAAATTCCTGGCCCAACCCGATCAACAGGCGGTTTCAGTGCTAAAATTTCCCAAAAAGATCCGCTATCCAGCTCAACCATATATAAATCATCGAAGTCATTCGTTATTCTTGCAGTAAAATTCACGTTATAGCCTTAATTTAATTTCCATGCAAAAATCACTTCTGCTTTTAAGTGCGCTGCTAATCTTTGTTGTATTCTCCTGTTCAAAAGACGGAGACGATGATCCCATTGATGAAAATGTGGATTGCAGCACCCTTGATGTCACTTACACTGATGAAATCAAAGGAATCATCGATGCAAACTGTGCCCTTCCGGCCTGTCATGGCGGAAATGCCACGTTGCCCGATTTCACCAATTATGACAATGTATTTGCGCGAAGATCACTAATCCAATCAAGGGTGGTATCACGGAGCATGCCGCCGGCCGGGAGTCCGGATCTTTCTTCAGAGCACATTGAAATCATAAACTGCTGGGTCCAAAATGGAGCCCCGGAGTAAAACTTGATTCGAAGAACAGGTTTCTATTTGCTCATAGAATATGGGGTAGACGTCGTCCCTATGCCCCGCTTAAAGTTGGGTTGATCGCTCATACTTATCTCGATCTGACCGCCGGCCTGAAGATCCTGGTGGGTAAAATAAGTTTGCTGATAAGGAGAACCATTTAAGATGACGTCATCAATGAAAGGTGCTCCGGGTCCGTTGTCATTGGCAGTGATCTTAAGGGAGGCGCCATTTTCAAATTTAATTTCGGCTTCATCAAAAAGGGGACTTCCGATCACATACTCATTCGTACCGGGACAAACAGGATAGAATCCCAAGGCGCTGAAGACATACCAGGCAGAAGTCTGGCCGTTATCTTCGTCGCCGCAGTAGCCATCCGGTCCGGAGTGATAGAGTCTCGATAGGATCTGACGAATGTATTTTTGGGATTTCCAGGGTTGACCGGCATAGTTATAGAGGTAGGCCATATGTTGTATGGGCTGATTACCGTGGGCATATTGGCCCATCCCCATTATTTGCATTTCCCTTATTTCATGAATGACAAATCCGTAGTAAGATTCATCGTATTTAGGTGGTAAAAGAAATACAGAATCCAATTTCTGACAAAAGGCTTCCTTACCCCCCATCAAATCTATTAAACCCTGTATATCGTGAAAGACCGACCATGAATAGTGCCAGCTATTACCTTCTGTAAAAGCATCTCCCCATTTGAAGGGATTAAAATTATCTTCAAACTCTCCGTTCTTATTTTTACCGCGCATTAAATTGCTTTCCGGGTCGAAAAGCATCCGGTAGTTCTCGGATCTCTGTCTGAACAGATCAATTTCCTCCTTTGGCCGGTTTAAAGCTTCTGCCAACCGGTAGATAGTGAAATCAGCATAAGCGTATTCCAAGGATCTTGCCGCATTTTCCCTCACATTGACATCATATGGCACATATCCCAGCTCGTTGTAGTATTCTGCTCCCAGCCTACCCACCGAACTCACCGGGCCCGCTCCCCTGGTATTCTTGAGAATCGCCTCATACAATGTTGCGATATCATACCCACGGATCCCCTTAAGATAAGAATCAGCAATAATTGAAGCTGAATTCGAACCGATCATGCAATCACGGTGACCGGGACTTGCCCATTCGGGAAGCCACCCACTTTCCTTATAGGTATTCACCAGGCCCTGCATTATCTCTGCATTGAGGCTTGGATACATCAGGGTAAAAAATGGGAATACCGCTCGAAATGTATCCCAAAAACCATTGTCGGTAAACATGACACCGGGTAGCACTTCTCCATTGTAGGGACTGTAGTGCATAGTGTCTCCCTCTGCGCTTATCTCGTAAAACTTCCTCGGAAAGAGAAGTAATCGATACAGGCACGAATAAAACGTGCGAAGATTATCCGGATTCGCGGATTTGACCCGGATTCGTCCCAGGTGGTGATTCCACTCGTTCTCCGCCTGCAATTTCGATTTTTCGAATGACGCTTCAAGTTCGCGCTCGAGATTTAATTGCGCCTGATCCGGACTGATAAATGAGGAGGCGACTTTCACCTGCACCTTTTCGTCTTTGTTTGTTTTGAAGCCGATTACAGCCCCTACATGATTTCCTTCGTTTTTAATTTTGTCCGTCAAGATGGAATCAGAAAAGGTACGGATGATCTCGAATTCCTTATCAAACTCGAGAACAAAATAATTGTGAAAATTATCCGGCACACCACCATGGTTATTCCGGCAGTAACCAATGATCTTTTTATCCTCCGCAATTACTTCCACCATCGAACCCATATCAAAAGCATCCAACACGATATAGGCTGAGTCTGTCCGGGGAAACGTAATTTGAAAATGAGCTGCCCGCTCCGAGGGAGTGAATTCTACTTTGGTGTTATAGTCGGCGAGATAGACACTGTAATAGTGTGGCAGGGAAATCTCCGTTTTATGGCTGAACCAGGATTTACGGTCATCCTCTTTAAACTTCAAAGCGCCCGTCACCGGCATGATGGAAAAAGCGGCATAATCGTTAATCCAGGGGCTGGGTTGGTGCGTTTGTTTAAAGCCCCTGATATGATATGCATCGTAAGCATACATCCATCCATCACCCATTTTGGCAGTCTGGGGAGACCAGAAATTCATTCCCCAGGGCAATGCCACCGCCGGATAGGTATTTCCATTTGACAGACTAAATTCTGAATCTGTGCCCATAAGCGGATTGACATATTGTACCAGGTCATTTTGTGCCTGAGTCAAAAGACCGGTGCAAAGAAAGAAAGCAAAGCCATATCTTTGCCAAAACCGTAAAACAATCATCCGCTTCATTTTGTCTTTTACTTTGAGATGAAACAAAGATATAAATACCGAAATGGTAAATTGAAAATCAATTAATAACAAAATTCTGAAACGAATACTATGAGAAGAACAGCAACTGCGATCTGGGAAGGATCCGGAAAAGATGGCAAAGGCACCCTTACTACACAAAGTGGCGCTTTCGATCAGCAACCCTACTCTTTCAAGACCCGATTTGAAAATGAAGATGGCAAAGCGGGTACAAACCCGGAAGAATTAGTAGCAGCAGCACACGCAGGCTGTTTTGCGATGGCGCTGAGTTTCCAGCTGCAGAATAATGGTTTTACTGCCGATCGTCTGACCACCAACGCCGTCTTATCCGGATCAAAAGATGAGATCGGATTTAAGGTTGATAAAATCGTTTTGAACCTGGATGCAAAAGTACCCGGTATATCGGCCGATCAATTTTCAACTCTGGCTGGAAATGCCAAGAAAAATTGTCCAATATCGAGACTCCTAAATTGTGAAATTGAAATGAATGCCAATCTGATTTAGGCAATTATTTTAGGACGGGGCTAGTGTATCAAAAATCGTACTGAAAAAAAGTCTTGCGGGTTGTTATATGACTATGGTAAAATGACTTCTATAATCCATACTAAATACGCCCAATTATTTTTGACTCCTTAACCTCACACCAGGTGAGGAGGTGCCAGGCATGGGTTTTGATACACTCCCTTCATTCCTTTTCTTTCCGGATAATTTCTGTTTGTTCACCAAAATACTGAACAAACTGTTGCATTTCCCTGGCCAATTTCTGATTGCTGGTTGCCCGAAAATAGGTATCTACCATGGACCGAAGTGTCTGGTAGAAAAAACGATCCATTTCAACTACCTGCATGTCTTTGGTCCATAGATCAATTTTAAGCGTTTCCCGGCTATTCCGGTCGAAAAAAGATAGAAGCATAGCTTTGGCACTTTCATTTAACTGATTTTGATCGGGTGCAGACCAGGTTATTTCCTCAGGCACTTTGTGGTCATCCAAAGTAACCTCAACATTAATTTTTGATTTCTTCATTTTATTTACTCAACTGATATTTTCTATTCAGTACCAGAAAATCACTATTTACGATCTTCTTTTCGAATATCTCTATTTTCCATTTTCCCATCAGCGTAGTCCTGCAACCAGGCTGAAGAATAAAAATGCACGCCACTTTCCAGTTTTTGCGCGGCATAGATCATTGCCCGGGCCACCACTTCTGCCTCAATAGGTTTATTTTTTTTCAACCAGTCACCGGTCACTGAATTTATTTTATCACCAATTTTTTCTGCCCATTCCTGACCCCATTTTTGATTTAAGGACTCTCCCAGCAATAAACTGGGTTTAAAAACATGGGTGCTCCAGAAACCGGTCTGGATGACAAATTCTTCGATCAATCCCCGTGTGCGGTTGACCGGCATCAGGGCGTCAGAAGAAGTCCTTTTGTTTGACAACAACATGACTTGTCCAATTTTACTTTCGTAGGCCCTTTTAATCATTTTCGGTAGGAAGCGATATTGTTTTTCCGGAATTGAATACTTGCCTCCGGAATTGAAAAAAGAAGCATCATAGCAAATGAAAAGGTCATTAGCTTTAAATTTTTCGAAACGGATATGCTCTATATCGGAATAAAATGATTTGACTTTTGGCAATTCGATTTTCTTCTTCTGCATAACCACTGCGTAGATAGTACCATAAGCCCGGTGAGCGCTTAATTGTTGTATGAGGTTTTCTCCAACATACCCCTCACAACCAATTACAATGGCTCCTTTCCGATCCTGGCTAATTTCTGCGGTCACAGTAAAATTTTTACCGGTTTAACTTTGACACCTTCATTCTTAATGAATCTCAGCATTCCCTTTGCTCCATCCAGATGTGCAGCACCCACGGCAGCGAAAACTGCGTTTTCTTTCATCAGGTTTACCAAACGCCCGCTCATATCGCGATTGCGATCAAATAACATCTTTTTTCTCAGACCTTCCAATTGTTTTCTACTGGATTTGTACAAATTGCGAACATCCTGATCCACGTAAAAATTAATCATTTTACGGAGATTACGACGAAAACTCTTAGGATTTCTACCAATCTGCCTCAATTGACGCACGGCCTCCTCGACCGAGATCTCCTGCATTATCTCCATTTGTCGTACAAATGATTCCAGCCCTACACAGGTTTTATTCAGTGATCTGGCTCTATTCCATATTTCCTGATCCAGGGATTCCAACTGATCATTTACCAGCAGGGATTCTGAGATGGAAGCTGAAACCAGAAATGGATGCCGGGTACGGAAAAGGGCAAGATCAATCCCAAAAGACCGAAGTAAACTCTTCCTGATCTTCTGGTATGATTTATCGCCCAAAATTAGATCCAGAGTTACCCTTTCCGGAAGACTGGAACCACGAATCATTGCTTCCGGTTCATATTCATCCAAACCCATTTCGGCAGCAAGCAGATCACATTTCTCAAGGTATGGAAGAATCCGGTCAAGAAACTGATGGGCGACCGAACTTCGAACATGCATCGTTCCGAACAAGAAGGACTTCCTTCCCGAAGCAGATTCAAGGCTCCACAAGAGACTATTTCGACCGGTACTTCCGGAGATCAAATCCTTTGATGAGGAAAAATTTGTTAAATCCAACCAATTAGTCGTAATCAAATGGCAACACTTTCGAATCCTTAACGGTAGATAGTGTCATCAAAGTTTTCATCCGCTCAATTTCTTCAATCTGTGATAAGGTTTTAAAAAGGATATTTTCGTAGGTCGGAATATCCTTGCAAACAATCTTCAGTAGTATGTCTGCCTCACCGGTGATGATGTAACATTCAGTGACGGCATCTACTTTTTTGATCTTGGCGATAAAATTGTCTAAGGCATTTTCCTTGTGCCAGGCAAGTGACACCTGTACAAACGTCTTGACATTCAAACCAATAGATGCTGCATTCACTTCAGCATGATAACTATTTATATATTGTGAATTCTCTAATTTCTTCACTCGCTCCAGAGTAGGAGCCGGAGAAAGACCAATTTTTTTTGATAGATCAAGATTGGTGATTTTACAATTATCCTGTAAAATCTGAAGTATTTTCAAGTCAGTTTTATCCAATTTATTTTCCAACATTATTGTGTCAGCGTTTATTTATTTGATCTGATTCTTAATTCAATACAAATATCTTGTAAGATCTATTCAATTGATATATTTATCCGAAGATTATTATTGTGAAAATTGTTAAATCCAAGATTTTCCAGGATCACGGGAAAATGCCCATATTCATATAATCAGAAGCCACCTTTCCCAGGGCATTTACAAAAGCAGCGCTTCGTAAATCAGTCACCTTCGGTTTTCGCATCATCACCTCCCGGATCTGATGGTAGGCCGTAACCATCGTTTCTTCCAATCCTGACCGTACCAGGTCAATCTCGTCGGCACCCCGTGCGATGATCGACTTCTCTTTTTGTGTTATGCTACGTCCGGATTGTCGTTCGATGAGATTCACCAAATTGAGATAGGTATTCTGGTCAAACCGTTTTTCCATCCGTCCGAATCGCATGTGGGAGAGATTCTTCAACCACTCAAAATAAGAGACAGTGACTCCACCAGCGTTTAGGTACATATCAGGAATAATAATCACACCTTTTTTCAACAAAATATCGTTGGCCGTGGCCGTCACCGGGCCATTTGCTGCCTCAGCGACAATTTTAGCTTTAACTCTCCTGGCATTGTCCGACCTGATCTGATTTTCCAATGCTGCAGGAACCAGTACGTCACAGGCTATCTCCAGCGTTTTCTTCCGTTGGTCCAGATTAACCGTACCGGGAAAATCCAGAATGGAACCGGTTTTTTTACGGTGTTTTACCAGCTCGTCAATGTCAATACCTTTTTCGCTGTAGATGGCCCCTTCATACTCAGCGACGCTGATGATCTTGAAATCGCCTTCGGTTTGGGCAATTTTTCCGGTGTGGTATCCCACATTTCCCAATCCCTGAATAGCCATCGTTTTACCTTCTGTGCCCGGCTCTATGCCGTACTTCTTCAGAAGAGAACGGTCATTCAAGACCTCCCGGATGCCATAATACACTCCCCGACCGGTTGCCTCATCCCGGCCTCTGATACCATTCTGCGAAACCGGCTTACCGGTCACACAACCGGCTGCATCGATCTCACCACCTTTAAATGTCAGGTACGTATCAAGTATCCAGGCCATTTCGCGTGAGCCGGTACCATAATCCGGTGCCGGCACATCAATACCGGGACCAATAAAATTCTTGCGCACCAACTCAGTGGTATAACGACGGGTGATCTTCTGCAATTGATCGGCGGTGTATTCTCTCGGCGATATCTTGACTCCTCCTTTGGCCCCTCCAAAAGGCACATCTACCAAAGCGCACTTGTAAGTCATCAAAGATGCCAGCGCCATCACCTCCTCCTGATTAACCTTCTGCGAAAAACGGATTCCCCCCTTGGTGGGTAGCCGGTGATGACTATGCTGCACTCTAAAAGCTTCAATGACCTGATAGTCTTTTCCAATCTTCACCGGAAACTGCATGTAATAAACTGAATTACATACTTTTATCTGCTGCAGCAGACCGGTGGGTATACTCGTGAATTGCGCAGCGCGATCGAAATTCTGCTGCACACTTTCATAAAAATTAGGTTCTGTCTTCTTACTCATTTTGACTGCTTATTCTCCAGTTGCGAAATTTTTCGATCCAGTCTCCACAAATACAATATTATTCCAATGAAGATGACTACGATAATTGCCACCACTACATACATTTTACCCATTGCCTGAAAGAAATCATCACCGTTTCCAGTCATAGATTGTCCATTTAAATCCTGCATCAAAACGAGGGCCAAAAGAGTTGACAAAAACCGTATCATCAAATTAAATTTTATAATCGGGCCAAATTATGAAATATATTTCTTTCAAATGGGGAAAAAAGATCACCTTACCTAATGATGTTTGTTTAGGCCTCTTCTGACTCATGTTTGAGCCGAAGCGAACGCCACTGAACATTTGCTATCCAGCTTCCGAAGAGTATCCAACCAACAATGGCTGGATAAAAAACCATTCGCATCGTGTTATCCAGATCCTGAGACCCAAAAGCAGGATTTCCTCCACTTCCTGGATGTAAACTGGCGGTCATTCGAGGAATGATGTACAATAATGGTATCAGCATCAGGAAGGCAAAAATGTTATAGACGGCGGAAAATCTCCGTCCCAGATCTTTGTCGGTCATGGAACTTCTCAAAATAAAATATGCAAAGTAGATCAACATCGCGATGGCGGCCATATTCTGTTTGACATCGAAGCTCCAGTAAGCTCCCCAACTATTTTTTGCCCAGATCATTCCTGTAGTGATCCCCAGCATACCATAGAGCACACCTACGGATGCAAAAGACTGCGCTTTATGATCTGCGAGAATCGACCGGTTTCTCAGATACCGGATACTGTGAAGCATCGAGATTGTAAAAATTGCCATCATTGACATCCACAACTGCACATGAAAAAATGTATTGCGAATCGTTTCCAACAATATATTACGAAAAGGGAAGTGAAAGGTCACTGCTTTATCCACCTGAATCACTTTGTCCTGCCAGGCTTGTGCACCGGAAGGAACAGCCGGATCACTCTTGGCAAAAATCGCCTGCGGTAAAATGGAATGGCCGTCTATTTCATTGTAGAGAATCAGGCTCAGTACATGAATACTATCCGGACGGGGGAATGCAACAGGGATCTCGAATATGGCTGTGAGATGCCGGCGATCTATCACATCTACCCGGCTGGCCTCCAGGGCAAATCGCTCATCCAACTTTAGCCAGGCACTAACCTCCGACTCATCGTAATGACTGTTGTATCCCTCCACATTCATTTCCAGGGTAGACCCTGCGATTGTCCGGACCGGATGCACTCTGACTATACCGGGACCAAGGGGAACAAGCATTCCGAAAATGAGTGAATAGATGATCAGAATCACTCCCAACAATTTCCACCAATCTCGTTTGAAACTCATTCTAGAAATTGACATCATTTTGTATCGGGCAAACCTACAAAAAATAGAAATACAACCATGGAACCAAGAATTAACGTTAAGTCAAAATGTTGACGTAAACGAAATTCTCAAGCTTTCAAATCGCTCCTGTCGGCATTTTGCTATCTTAAGACACAAGAGGATTAAAATCTCAGCTATGTATTTTCTGCGATTTTTGTGCGTAATGTCTCTCTGCTTGGCCGTTAATACGGTTATCGCCCAACAAGAACTTATCGACACTCTCACCCGGCAACTAATTGATTCAAAAAGTGTACAGGAAAAGATAGACCTGCACCTGGGAATAACCAGGCTCCAGATGTTATTAGGTATACATGATTCGGCAGTAATCCATTGCAAATCGGCTCTTGCTCTTGCCAGGATCTCTAAAAACATAGCTCAAGAAGCTAATGCACTCACTTTTAAATGCATGCTGGATAAGGAACTAGGTCTAGATCATTATTCGACCGGTCGATTGGCACTCGAAATCGCTAACCGTTCGAAATCAAAAGATGCTATTGCTTTTGCTACTTATGTCAATGTGGAATTCGCCCAGTATGATGCTCAAAAAGGCATTGAGATCCTCCGGCCGCTGCTAGAGGAAAATGAACAAGAAATATCCTTAAAGAATCGAGCCAACATTATGAAATCGCTAGCCTGGCAATATGAAAGAACCGGTGATTTCTTATCAGCTGAAAAAATGTACCTGACGGCCCAAGAGCTATTTCATAAAATCAGAGATAGTGTCATTATAGAGCCCAGCCTTGGCAAAGAAAGTGCCCAATACGTTGATCGCGGAAGGTACAACTACAACCAATGCTTGGTTTATTTAGGATCCTTGTATCTAAATATGGGTGACTATAGTGCAGCGATAGCAAAAGGCGAAGAATCACTTTCCTACAGTCAGGACATGGGAGCATCGGAGATAGCCTATTCTGCAAATAACCTGGGAGACATTCATTTTACTGCCGGCAACCTTGAAAAAGCCTTAAATTTTTACCAGCAGGCAGAAGATTTCTACCAATTAATTTCCGAACGGTTGCGCAGTGCCCAAACACTTGTGCGGATAGCTAATGTGTTTCAGCAAATGAAAGAGCCAGAACTTGCGGAGCGAAATCTTCTCAAGGGTCTTGGCCTGGTGGGAGATGCTCCCGAAGAACGAGCCATCATTGCAAGGCATCTTGGTCAATTATACCAAACAATGAAGAGAAAACAAGATGCTTTTAAATGGTTATTGACTGCCGATTCACTTTTTCTCTCTACCGGAGACTCCCTTAGCAGATTATCATGTCAGATTGAACTTGCAAGTATACAGGCGGAGGAAGGTCTCCAAGAACTTGCCACTTCACGAATCATGGGACTCATTCCTCAGATACGCAAAATTAATGACCTCCATCTATTATTTACGGCCTACTACAGACTTGCTCAAATAAATGATGATAATACTGATCTGACTAAAGCGATTGAATTTGCAAACCAGGCACTCGACGTAGCCCAGGAAAGGAAAATCGATAAAAGTATTCTTACATCAGTGACTTATCTACTAAGTGATTTGATGGCAAGATCAGGAGACTATGCTGCTGCTTACAAATATCATAAGGCTTATCATGCATATTACGACAGCATCTATACAGAAAATGCCCAGCTTAAACTAAAGGAAGAACAAGTAAAGCAAAATGTGGATCAGCATATTCAAGATAAGATACAAGCCCTGGCATCTGCCTCCGATTTAGATTGGCGAAATAAGATTTATTTAGCTATGCTCTTCGTCTTTATTGGTTTATTAGGTCTAACTACTTTTCTTCTTTTTAAATTGAGAAAAAATAGGTTAAAGTTAGAATTTCAAAACAAACAATTAAATGAACTAAACTCAACCAAAGATCGCTTCTTTGGTATAATCGCTCACGACATTCGAAGTCCGATCATTGCACTCGAATCGGTAGAAGAGCAGATGAAATATTATGCTTCAAAAAACAATCTGGATAAAGTTTTAAAAATTTCGGACCTGGTATCAAAAACAGCTTTACAATTAAATGGGTTGTTAGACAATTTATTGAATTGGGCTCTGATCCAGACTGGTGCGATACCATATCAACCTCAATCATTGGATATTAGAAAAATAACCGAAGAAACGCTGGAAATATTTAAACAAAATGCAGAATTAAAAGATATCAAACTGACCAATAAGATTGAGACTAATTCAATTTGTTATGCCGATGAAAATGCAATGTATCTGGTTTTCCGAAACCTGGTTAGCAATGCCATTAAATTTAGTGCAAAGGGGACCGAGGTTCGACTCGAATCAAGACAACAAAAAGAAAAGCTGGAGATCACCGTAATCGATTCGGGAATGGGATTGAATGGCGAAGAAATTGAAAAAATATTTGAATTGAATAAGAAAAGAGAAAAAGGTACTGCGGGAGAGCGAGGTAGTGGCTTGGGATTAATCCTTTGCCGCGACCTCTTGATTCAGAATCAGGGCCGGTTGAGAATTAAAAGCAAAAAAGGGATTGGCTCTCGATTCATAATGGATCTACCAGTTGGATCTTAGGTTTTATATTTCTGCCCTGGGATTTAGAATGAGGGCAATTCGATGATATCTTTCTAAAGACGTCTGTCAGAAGTGATCAAGCTGGGGCCAGTGGTCTGATCCAACCAGACTTTCAAAGTGTTATTATATTCGAAAGCAAGATCATCCTCACTGAATGTATGGATCTCCCAATAATTACCTGAGTTAAAAGTTGAGCATTCCAGTCTAGGTCCGATGGACATGACCAGGCAGAGTAGTCCAAGACTCAAGCACTTCTTCGCGACTCAAGATATCTCCAAGAAAAGAAAGAACGGCTAGGGGTTCAGAGCAGGTTAATTCATAAAAAGTTACCAAGCGTCTGAGCGACAAACCCAATTAGATCCACTTAAGTCGTTCTAATAATTTATCTTTTTCCCGTTTGCTCACTGGCACCGTACGCTCTTCCAATATGATCAGGTCATCATCCAGATCTACAGACTTCACTTTTTGCATATTTACCACGTAGCTGCGATGACATTGTATGAAATGCTGAGTGGGTAGGAGTGCGAAAATCTCTTTCATCGGTTTTCGCACCAAATAAAAATCACTTTTGGTACATACCCGGGTATATTTACCATCCGCTTCGAGATAATAGATCTCGGATTTCGGAACCTTATGTATTTTATTACGCTTTCTAATAAATAAGACTTTTTCATCGCTGAGTTGGTCCTCCACATTTCCCACTTCTTGCTTCTTCCCATCATGTTGCTGAAGAGTTAATTCAATCGTACGTTTCAATTGTACATCAGAAAATGGTTTGATAAGGAATGCAGACGGACTTGATCGCGTAGCCCGCCGGAAAGTAAGGTCATCCTGGTTTGAGGTAATGAAGATGATGGGAATATTGTGAGCGGAGCCAATGATCTCTGCCAACTCGATTCCATCGTATTTTCCCTGTAGGTTGATGTCCATAATAATTAGGTCAACCGACTTTTCTGCGATCACTGCCAGTGCCGCTGCGCTATCATCTGCCTGACCAATTACGACATAGCCCATAAGTTCAACCTGCATAGCGATGTGGGAAGCAAATAGTTCCTCATCTTCGACAATAAGGATTTGAGTTTGTGCGGTCATTTCCTGAAGATAGTGCTTGAACCTTGGTTGAGCAAGAGTATCTTTTCCTGTCATCCGGGCTCATTAAAGACCATTAAAGCCGACCCTGAGGGCAACAGACACTTAAAGGCCTGAAGGTTCGGGATCTACTGTGGATCAATATGACTAAAAATCGTTGGTGCCATGAGATACAACGTTCACACCGTATATCTTGACATTTGAGACCAAACCTTTAAGGGAAAAAGTAAGTAGGATTAAATTACTGGCAAAATTCAATACTCATGATGACCTCCGCAGCACCTTCCGTATCTGCCCGTGAATTTGAAGTATTACGGCTCATCGCCCATGAATACTCTACTCAAGAAATTGCTGATGCCCTTTACGTCAGTTTTGATACCGCACTTACCCACCGGAAAAATCTACTCAAGAAATTAAAGGTAAAAAACGCTGCCGGTCTGGTCAGAGTGGCCTTTGAACACGGATACCTCAGTTGACTTTAGGGAACTCTTAAATTGATAAAAATGAAAAATTGGATAATGAAAAAATCAAAATTGCAGACAAATATCATTTATGTCTACCTCTGTTTGCCGGTTTGCCTTTTATTTGGCCAACCAAATGGTTTAATCGCTCAGACCAGTACTGAAGTAGAGGGACAAATATTTAGTAAGAGATCTACCCTTGGATATAATCTTTTAATGACCAACACAGACAATACAAAACAGTCAGATCTGACCATGTATAGTGGTGGGTCCAGTTTCAGCTTATATCATTATGGATCTCAGCACGCCACCGAACCAAGTAATACCGGACTTTTCTTTTCGAAAGATATCTTCTTTAAAGGATTTAGTGGACCAGATCGGTTCCGTATCCAGTCCGATGGTAATTTAGTGATTGGAGCAAAAACACCGTCAATTGGCAGAGCAATTCTCAATCCTTTTAAAACCTACCATAAGGAGTACTCATCAAATGTGGTAGAAATATCATTCGATGATAACCCAACCCCGATCTCGGGTCGCTTTACTTTGGCAACTTCAGATTCTCTGCCAGAAGGATCCGGTATGCATGCTAACGGCGATGCAATTACCTTTTGGTCTCCCGGTGACATAATTCCTCAACTTGGTGTTAGCGCATTTTTGGTCGTACTGGACGAGGATGATATAGCCATTAACGACGGTAATCCTTACAATGACGGAGCTACAAAGGCTTATTTAAACACATCCGGAATGTGGACCGTAAGCGACCGAAATAAAAAAGAAAGCATTCAGAAACTGAGTAGGGGATCCTTAGAGAAAATAAAATCCCTAAATGCCTATAGCTATCAATATAAACGGAATGCTCGCGAACTGGAAAAAAGTCAAATACCTGAAAGAGCAATGGGACTAATGGCTCAGGAGCTTGAACAAGTGATTCCGGAAGCCGTCAATAAAACCAAAGATGGCGAATATTTTGTCAATTACAATATGGTCACCCCGGTTTTAATCGAAGCCATTAAGGAGCAACAGAAAATCATCGATCAACTTAAGGAAGAAAAAAATATCCAGTCGGCAGAAAATCAACAACTTAAAAGTCGTATCGAAAAACTGGAAAATGTATTTGAAAAGATATTGCAGAAAAAATAACCATTATAATTTTTGATACGGGTTGGGGTATAATCCAGCCCGTCCTCCATTTAATTCCGTTAGAATTAACCGGCACACTCAAAGGTCGGGAATCAAAAGTATAGATCTATCGTTACCCATATCTTCAGCCGATTAAAAAATGTTTAACCCTCTAATTAATGGTCTGTTTTGTGCTCGATATGAATGCTTGCCAATTCAGATTGAACCCTCGTAACCTTTTCTTCATGCTTCAGCATAATCACCTTTCATCTTGATCTCTATTCGTCAAAAGTAAGCAGCATTATATCTAAGCCATTTTTTTATCTACTCTATGCGATCGGTCCTTCCCGGATATAGTCAGTGCACTTCAATAAAGGTCATTGTTCCGAATGCAGGATTTACTGGATTGCTCCTTTTTTCGACATAGTATCGATCCCCTACCAGAGGCTCGGGCTGAGTCTGGTCGCGACGAAGCTAAGGCCTCCGGCAACCGATTTTTCATCGAGAAGCCTCGTATACCATGACCATAGATCGATTTTCACTTCTCTTCCTTGTCAAAGGTGACCTTATGACTGATATCTGGTTGCGATACTGAAGAAACTTTCCTCTATGATTCTTCTTCCAAATCTCTCAGTGACTCCAGCAAAAACCGGATTACATCGGTGGTCGATACAATCCCCACGACGCGGTTCCCATCAAGAACCGGGATCGCATGAAAGTCATCTTCCATAAATAATTTTGCCGCATCTCCCAGCGTGGCACCGATTTGCACATGAACAGGATCAGGAGTCATCAACTGTCCTACTTTTGCTAACCTCTTGGTGGCAATATCGTCGTCGAATTCAAGGCTGCGCCTTAGATCCACCAGACTCAACATACCTACCAGTTCATTTCTAAGGATCACCGGCGCATGACGCAGGTTATGATTTCCGAAGACCCTTTCTGCTTCGGTCAGACTATCATTTGCATCAAGCACGATGACCTCTTTGGTCATTATATCAGCGATGGAGGTGTTAGAATTCATTACAAAAATTTATTCGTGGAAATTTAGCAAAATAAAACACATAATGTCAAGAAGCCTTAACCTCGCCATAAAAAAGGGAACAACACAAGGGAAACGCCAACGATCAGAAGATCAACTGCCAACAACAAAGTGAAATCACTTTGCAACATCGACCACTCAACGGGTGAAAGACACTTCACCGAAATTTTAATCAATGGCAAGAGTAAGGGAATGATGACCGGCAGGCTTAGAATCATCATCATCGTATTTTTATTCCTTGTATGATTCGCAATTGCCGATACAAACGTAAAGTTTCCCGCGATACCAATGCAGCCCAGGAGCAAGGCCAGTATAAAATAGCCATTCTCAGCCACCGGATACTGCGTCAACAATGAAAAGAGGAGAAGACTAAGAGCCGATATGGTCATGACCAGCACGGAATTATAAAATAATTTGGACAACATCACCGCTACCGGATCACTGATCTGAAAGTAATAAATGCTTCGACTGTCATTTTCCTGAGCGAAAGATTTAAGTACGGCATTGACTGATCCGAATAGTACTACGATCCAAAATAAGGTGATCCAGGCAGTTCCGCCTATGTCACCAAAACTCAGATAAACAATAAAGAAGGAGGAAAATACGTACAAAAAGACACCACCGAGCCCGAATAACTGCCGGAAGTCCAACAGTAAGTCTTTGTAAATGAGTGCTTTTAATTGGGTAAACATATCAACTTTGCTGAGGAGTCAAAGATAAAAAGTACCGCAGAGAGTATCATAACCTTTCATATGAATAATTACAAACATATTTAATTAGCACATTTTCAAAATTTTATATTACATTTGACTTGCATACGAAGGTCTCAAAAGCTATGGCTGTCATACTATTAATCACTTGCTTATTTTGGGTAAGTCCCATGAATGCGGTAGAGAATGCATCTTATTTCGAAACCACAGCTGAAGATGGTGACGGGGTCCTGACTTTGTTAGACCGGTATCATCTGGTCGAAGAAGCCTGCAATATCGAAGAGTTCTACCGGCTAAATGAAATGAATCCGGAGGATTTTCTTTTCGCCGGAAAAGCGTACAAATTGCCGGTTCTGATCTACACTTACAACGGGAAAAGCATTCGGAGTACGATCGGAATCAACGACTATGCTCAGGCAGTGAGAATTCAAAAGTGGAATGAACGGCTACATCAGGAACATCTTAGAGAAACAGATTACCGGGCAAGCAAGATACTGTGGGTACCCTACCATGAATTAAATTGCAAAGGCGCCTCGTCGGTGAAACCATCCTCACGAAGTGCCTACCACCTACCTATCTTAGGAAAAAACGAAGCCGATGTCGAGATCAAATCGGATGCCTTGAAAGGTCAAGTGTACTACATCGTAGCCGGTCACGGTGGTCCTGATCCCGGTGCCGTCGGTAAATCAGGAAAGACGATGCTCTGTGAAGATGAATATGCCTATGACGTTTCCCTGCGTTTGTTCAAATTGCTGCTTGAACAGGGTGCGAAAGCATACCTCATTATTGAAGACCAGAATGATGGTATCCGGGAAGAAGATATCCTTCCCTGTGATCAGGATGAACGTTGCCGAGGAGCAGTGATCCCTTTAAACCAGGCCAAACGCCTGCGGCAACGCGTGGCCGAAGTCAATGAGCTTTATAAATTCAATGCCAATAAAGGTTTTAAGAATCAAACCTGTATCTCCATCCATGTGGACAGTCGGAGTACGACTCACCGGCAGGATGTTTTTTTCTGCCACTACCCCACCTCCACGAGCAGCCGGAACCTCGCTACAGCCTTACAAAAGACCTTTGCTAAAAAATATAGCAAATACCGGGCAGGAGGACACTATGCAGGAGAAGTGGATCCACGGGATAATCTCTACGTGCTTAAAAAAACGCTACCAAAGACTGTTCTGGTGGAACTGGCCAATATCCAAAACAGAGCCGACCACCGTCGGATCCTTCAGGCTTCTAACCGCCAGGCCCTGGCCAATTGGATGCTTGAAGGATTAAAAGATGCGGCCAATCTCTAGTCTTTAAACTGCTTTCTGTCTGGTTTTTCGTTAAGGAAATCTTAAAATACGATAACTTTCGTAGATAATATTTGACTGCTCGGGCAGATTGCCTTATCATTGTACGAAATAATTCGTAATTATGTCCTCACATGCGTCCAAGCCAACTGATGCCGAACTGGAGATCTTGCAGGTACTGTGGCAGAAAGGTTCCTGCACGGTACGAGAAGTCAACGAACAAATCAGACAGTCCAAACCCGATGTTGGCTACACCACTACCCTCAAGCTGATGCAAATAATGACGGAAAAAGAACTGGTACGCCGGGACACTACGCACCGTCAACACATTTATGAAGCCATTATCGAAGAAACCTTGGTCCAGGAGGGTATGGTACGCAATATCATCGATCGCTTTTTTCAAGGTTCTGCCAAAGATCTAATCATGCATGCTTTAGGTCAGGAAGCAACCTCCCATGAGGAATTGAGTGAAATAAAGAGACTGATCAACAAAATTGAAAAAGAGCAAAAATGAACCTGAATATCCTACATGAATTATTTGATCCTCAGGTAGTTTCTGCGCTGGGTAAAATGATTCTTCATTCACTTTGGCAGGCATCTGTGATCGCTTTACTATTAGCCGCCACTCTTCGGGCCATTCCGGAAAAAAGAGCTAATCTCAGACATGAAGTGAGTGCATTCGCTCTATTTCTGGTTTTTATTAGTGCTTTATGTACTTTTTTATTCAATCTTGATGCCCCGGAAATTGACTATCTGATAGAAATTGACGGCCTCGCCATAGCACCGGCAGCAACGTCTTCCACAGCAGTAAGTCTTGGACCACCCTCTATTTTTTATGCAGTGTTTATTTGGTTGGGAGGCTTCCTGCTACTGGGTGCCCGGTTGCTATACAGCTATTTCAAATTGAGTAATCTACGCAAACAATCAAAAACAATTACGCAACCGGAAGTTCTCAAAACATTACATACTTTAAAACGGAAACTGAAGATCGGTAAACCAATCAAATTACTTGATACTTCTCACTTATCGGTTCCGGGTACCATAGGTTATCTCAAACCGATTATTCTTCTCCCATTTGCAAGTGCCATACAGCTTACACCTCAACAGCTGGAGGCGATCCTGGCGCACGAACTGGCTCATATTAAAAGAGCTGACTTTGTGCTCAATTTAGTTTATTCAACCATCGAAACGATCTTTTACTACCATCCGGCGGTCTGGTGGATTTCGGAGCAGGTCCAGCACGAACGTGAAGCTGCCTGTGATGATCTGGCGATCCGGATAACAGGAGAAAAACTGACCTACCTCAATACGCTCTTCGCTCTGAAAAATAACTTTTCACATTCAAACCTGACGATGGGTCTGCTCGGTGGTAAATCCTCACTTACCCGGAGATTTAATCGTCAATTAACAACGCCTGAAAAAAATTCAAAAACTATGGAAAAAATAACCATTGTCCTCTGCCTTTTTATAGCCGTAATTGGCCTGGCTTTCAAAAACAGTGATGGACACCAGGTAATTGCAACCTCTACCGAAAAAGTGAACTTCGACCCGTTACAGGATACAATTCCGGCCAAAAAGTCCAAATCAAGAGCCAAAATCAACACTGATATTGACGGACATCGGTATGAGATGTTGAGAGAAAACGGAGATTTGAAATATTTCAAAAAAGATGGCAAACTCATTCCGGAATCGGACTATGCACAACACTCGGAGATAATGGGTCAGCTTGAGGATATGCTGGATAATCCTCCACCCCCACCTCCGGCTCCGGCAGCTCCGGCTCCGCCTCCTGCTCCTCCTGCACCCCCTGCTCCCGCTCCACCAACATTACATTCTGTCCCTACCCCTCCATCTCCTCCCAGTCCTCCAGCACCTGCATTACCTGCCGCACCTCCGGCTCCGGCAGTACCACCCGTCCCCGCTTTGCCAGAGGAAATTCATGAACAGGAAATGGAAGCCATCCTTCATGAAGAAATGTTGGCTCACGAGGAAACTATACGTCGAAGAGAGCAAGATATCCAAAGGTTCCAGTACGATCAGGATCAAAACCAAAAGGAACTGGAACTTGCCGCCAGGCAAATGGAAAAAGAACATGAGCAACTGGCAAGAGCATCGGAAAAGGACCTGCGTTTGCATCAGGAAGAATTAAAGGCCGTTGCCGAAACCCTGGCCCGTGAACAAAGGGAAATGGAGCAGGCAGTTAGGGCAGAAATGAGGGAACGGCAGGAGATCTTGAAGGAGCAGCTGAAAGAACACAACCGGATGATTCAACAGATCCAGGAAGAAGCCTTGAAGATGCAAAACGATCAGAAGCTCGAAAGTGAGCACTTGAACCTGGAGGAAAGAAAGCGTATCTTGCAGGATCAAATGAAAGCCCTTAAAGAAGAACTGAAACTGGCTCAAAAAGAAGCTAAATCAGTTCAAATCGAATAACCGGATAACAAAATTTGCAACTATATGCTTAAGCCCAGTCTGTCCATTTTATCCTTTATGGCGGTCCTCGTATTCTCGTCGCCGGTTTTATCTCAAAACGATACCGGTAAAAAAGAAATTGAGGTTACCGTCGAAGTTGAAAACGGCACCAAGAAAACCACCGTGGCAATACGGTCGAAGGATGGAGCGACCCAGGAATATCAATGGCAGGGTGAGGAAATGCCAGATGAAATCAAACAAGAACTCGATAATCTGGATGTCGATATGGAAACCGTGCAGAAGGAAGGCGAAACAACGGTTATTGAGCAAAGAATTATTCAGGAGCAACCTGAATCCGGAAGTCAGAAGGACATCCAGGTAATCATCCGGACCAAAAATGGTGAAACAGTAAAAGCGTGGAATAAGGACGAAGAACTGCCAGTCGAGATACAGCAAAAGGTAGAAAACCTGGAAAAAATTCATCAGGATAATAGTAGTTCGAATAAAATCGTCATCCGGTCTGGTGATGGAGATGAGCGTATTTTTGAATGGAATGGGGATGAGGTACCTGAAGATATCCGGCAAAAATTGGAGGCAGAGGACCTCGAAACGATGACGAAAGTGGAAGTAGTCAACAGTCCTTCCAATAAGGCAGTATTAGGGATTGCCATGGCAATGACTATTGAGAAAAATATTGCCAAAAATGAAGAAACCTCCACAGAAAGACTGGAAATTGCCGAGGTCCGTACCGGCAGTGGTGCTGAAAAAGCAGGACTTAAAACCGGAGATGAATTAATTTCCGTTAATGGAATTCACATATCGGAACCACAAGAAGTAGTTGATATTCTGGAAAATTTTAAGCCAGGTGACATCGTCCCGGTTGGTATAAAGAGAGACGACGTGACTAATGTGTTGAATGTCACCCTTTCTCAGGCCGAGCCATCAGAGAGCATCAAAAAGAAAACAATTGTAATCGAAAAAAATATAGAGAAGGAACCGATTTTGAATGCATTGGAGCCAGCAAATGATTTGGAATTGGAAGAACTGAAAATACACCCTAATCCGGCGGACGATAGGCTAAACATTTCATTCAAAGGTGAGAAAGGACCGCTAACCATTATTCTCAGCGATATGGCTGGTAAAAGTCTTCTAAGAAAAGAATGGGAAGATTTTGATGGTTACTACCGGGATGAGATTGACCTTCAGAGTTATCCCAAAGGAACTTTGATTATTCAAATCGAACAAAACGGCAAAAAACATACGGAAAAGGTGGTGCGCATGCAGTGAGAACAAAGTGGAAAATTTAGTTCTTCCTGTGCAATGATTGTATTTTTTTACCTCCTGGCACCTCTTTTGGTTCAGAGTTGAATTACACAGATTTCCACCTAATATTTTGGTAAGATGCTTGGCCGGATGGTCACTTAATGCAAAACGAGTTATTTACTGTAAGTACATTAGGTGACAACCTCTAATGTCACTTTGTTCCAATCTCCCTACAATTTCAAAAGAACCGTCCCTGTGTTTTATACCAAGGTCACTCGTGGAGATAAAGCAACAGGTATCAATATTTGCCAGATCAATAATATTTACCACTCCCACTTTGCCCGGTTTGGATTCAGTCAGCGGATCATTAATCTCTCTCATACTCACGCTCATGCTTGAAGGAGGAACAAATTTCCCGTTAAAGTCTGAGTATGCCTGAGACATTAGCTCCGTCATTCCATATTCTGAATAGATATTTCCGGTGCCAAATTGTGTAGCCAGATAAGAATGAAGGTCAGTCCGGGACAACTCTTGTCCTCTGCCCTTCATGCCACCTGTTTCCAGTATAATCGTGTCATCAGGAAGACTCGTGTTAAATTTTGTGGCAAAGTCCAAAAGAGCAAAGGTGACCCCGATAAAAAGAATCCTCTGTTCTCCTGCTGCTTTAAGAAGATCGTGTTGCAACTGGGCAAAATCATGCAGATAAAAACCTTGTGACTGCTGCGTATGATCCATAAACCCCCTGACCATCGTAACCAGAGAACTATCTCCTGCCTCCAGGTAATTAGGCAACAGTGCAAAAATCCGGAAGTCCTTCAAGGAGCCGAATCGCTGCTCAAATAATTGGATGGTGTGCATTTGATAGTCAGTCACAGAACGCACCCAGTGCTGGGACCGGATGGAGGAGCTCGTACCTGAACTTCTAAAGATGACCTCTGGATGCCAGGAACCACACCGGACCGGGGTGTCTTTGAAGGCGGTAACCGGTAAAAAAGGAAGACAAGCCCAATCTCCGGGATCAAATGTACGGTCAAACGCATCCAGAAACCGCTTGTACACCTCACAGCTGTTCCGTTGAAAGTCATATGCCTGTTCAACGGCACGGGAAAATTCAAATTTAGGGTTCTGATATTGAGTGCTGCCGGCTCTAAGGGCAAAAACCTCCTCGTTCATCGACTTCATGACGTAAAATTTGTAAATTCAATCGTTTCTTAGCAAACCATCAATCGAATATTATCGTTTTTATTATCGATGAGGAATATTTTATTCGCTTTTCTACTTGTTGGGTTATTCCTGGGCGGATGTATTAAAGCGCCAGATTATCCACTGGAGCCGGTGATCGAATTTGCTGGATTAACGAAAGACACCTTAGACCAGGATCAGTTTAACACTGATTCATTGATCGTTGTCCTGAATTTTACGGATGGAGACGGAGATCTTGGAAGTGAAAATGATGTGAATGTTTTCATAGTCGATCGAAGAACAGATTTTATCTCTGACCGGTTCAGGATCCCACGACTCGACAAGGCGGGATCAAACAATGGCATTTCCGGAGAATTGTACCTTACGTTATATACCACCTGTTGTACCTATCCCAATGGTGCTCCACCTTGTGAACCATCCACTGAATTTCCTACCAACACGTTATCGTATGAGATCTACATTGTCGATCAAGCCGGAAACCGGAGTAATTCAGTGATCACGCCTGAAATTGTAATACGCTGCAATTAACTAAAGTCTCCCGAAGCAAAATCTGGCATTATCACAAAGGGGATTCCCCAGGGAGGATCTTGAAATACTAACGCTGATTCGCTGATTGGTTCTTTATCGGTAGACTTCACTGAAAAGCTTCGGCCTCCGTGCCGCAGGCTATAGCCAACGGCGTCGCCAGAGCAAAGGCTATATATGTATTATCTACTAGGAGGATGTCTCTTTCAGCGCCTGTTTAGCCGCTTCAACGGTCTTTTTGCTGTTTCCTATATAAATTTCCCCATTTATGAAAATAACGGGGCGGGAGAGAAAGGTATATTCCTCCAAAATAAGCCTTCGATAGTCTGGCTCCGTCAATGTCTTTTCATGCAATCCCATAGCCCGGTATTTCATCGCTCTCCTACTGAAGAGTGCCTCAAAACTGCCAGCTTTTTCTCTCATTTGATCCAACTGCTCAGGAGATATTTTACTGGTCTTGATGTCTTGCAACTCAAATCCCTCACCGTTGTTCAGTTCACCAATGATGCGCTGACAGGTACTGCAGGTACCCAGGTGATATATCTTATTCTTCATTAGGAAAAACTTAGCTGTTAGCTTTCCGGTGATCCGCCAAAAACTTTTCCAAACCAATATCCGTCAGAGGGTGCTTCAGCAGACCCAGAATAGAATCCAGGGGACAGGTCACAACATCTGCTCCTGCCCGGGCTGCTTCAACAATTGACTTTGAAGAACGAATAGAAGCGGCAAGAATTTCAGTTTCATATCCCTGAATAGCATAAATCTCGGCGATCTCCCGGATCAGATCTTTGCCTTCCCAGTTGATATCGTCTATGCGACCTATAAAAGGACTTAGATAAGTAGCACCGGCTTTGGCCGCGAGAATAGCCTGTCCGGCAGAAAACACCAGTGTACAGTTTGTACGAATCCCATTGTCAGAAAAGTACCGGAGGGCCTTCACTCCATCTTTGATCATAGGCACTTTAACGACAATATTGGGGGCAAGTTGAGCTAGTACTTCACCTTCTTTCACGATACCGTCAAAGTCGGTCGCAATAACTTCAGCACTGACATCTCCATCCACCAAATCACAGATGGTCACATAATGCTTAAAAATTCTATCCTGGCCGGAAATACCTTCTTTTGCCATTAAAGATGGATTGGTGGTGACTCCATCAAGTACACCTAAATCCTTGGCTTCTTTTATTTGATCGAGATTGGCGGTATCTATAAAAAATTTCATTGTCTGTTAAATTCTTAAATAATTGCGCAAAGGTACTGGAATTAAGTAATTCGTGCGCGGATTGGTCCAAATTGTGCCGGACTGAAAATACAAAGAGTGAGAAACCATACCGGTCGCTACAACCTCCTACCCTTGCTGCATTTCTGCCCTGGGGGAGTTTAGAGGGAGCTGACCGTACGGTCCTCACTCAGACTGCAAAAGTACAGGATTCTTTTAAATAGGCAATAGAGAATTCTATAAAGCAGAGATCGGTAATAATTTAGAAATAAACCCACGGTTCAGCATCCGGAACAGGGGCAATGATCCTGATTTTTTTCGTAGTCACCGGATGGATGAACTCGAGCTGCCGACAATGGAGACATATCCGGGTAGGATCAAACGCTTTTCCACCATACTTAAGGTCTCCAAGAATCGGTGCGTTCAGTGTTTGCATGGCCACCCTCAATTGGTGAGATCGGCCCGTGTGCGGAGTTAGTTCAGTTAACGTGTACGTATCAAAAGAGCCAATTACCCGAAATTCGGTAATCGCCTGCTTCGCCCCATGACCGAGTTCTTGGCGGACCTGCACCATATTTCTGTGAGAATCTTTTAAAAGGATTTGCTCCAACCGGCCCTCCC
>JAGQWZ010000315.1 GCA_020436835.1 Saprospiraceae bacterium
GTGATTTTTATGAAGCCCGTCGAAAAAACCTAAACCTCAAAGTAGCAGTGGAGGCCAGTAAGGCAGAGCCTAACAGAGAGGAAATTAATAAATCGCCATCTAAGGATATAAAGGTGATAAAACCGGGGGCATCCAAGTCTGTCGGAGGCGGAATTGGTTTTAGCAATAATGAGTCTCAGGAAATGCGGGAAATATTGTCTAATAGTACCAGTCGCTTCTATGCCATCGGGGGTTCCATTACGGATTCCGGTGCGGGATGGAGTTTAAATGGTACCAAAACTGCCGTTGAAGTGGAATTGGGCGAGATCACCGAGCTGATCGATGCCAAGATCCTGAAGTCAAGCCTCACGCAGGAAGATCTGAACAAATATAGCATCAGGGATAAGGTAGCGGAAGCGGTCAGAAAACAAAAGGATAAACTCCATGACTATGAGAACAGAGAGGAACGCGCCTACGAAATGCAGGTAACCAATATTAAAATTACGAAGCACATAGATGACGCGGACAAAAGAGGTAAGGGGTTTATTCGGGCCAAGGTCAGTGGAAGCGATAAGGTCATTAGCCTTTTTGAAGTTCCCAATATCTCCGAAGGCTTCAATCAGAACTGGGAAGTTCATTTTCTGGACCCCAATGAAAGAAACCTCGCCACCAGAAGCTGGCACCCATTCTTTCAGGTAGCCGGTGCCAATGGGCAATTTCCGTCATTGCAGGTAGATTTCAGCGCGGAAATATGGGATTCAGATCATTGCTGCGGCGATGAGTTAGCGGAAGTCAAATGGGGACAATTTCCCACTAAGCCCTTGCGCACCAACGAATCTTATATTCATAAAATGAATTTTAAGGATACCGACCACCTGGTGCTACAGGATTGGGAGATCGAAGTCACCGTTATGATCCGGCCTGTTGATCCATTAGCACTGGAGCGCTCGTCCAATAACAGAAGTGCCAGCACCAGCCCCCCCGTCACGGTAGCTAAATATCAACCGCCTACCGTTGCAGAAAATACCTTCAGGTCTCTGACAACCGGGGACGCCAATAATCCGCCGGCCACGAACACGAACACGGCCGTAAACACCACCCTAACTGCCGATACCACCTCCACCCCACCCAAAGATGATTTTATTGATCTAAACGGCACCTATTATATCACCGATGCCAAGCACAATAAATCACTCGTAACCGGCATGGTATACGGTGGTGGCGTATATCACCAAACACCTCGTAACAGCCCGGTAGATGCTTCCTGGTATTTTCTACCAACCGGTGACGGATACTATTATATTTATGATCTTCGGTTTAATAAGGCCCTGGTTGGGCCTGATTATTACGATCACCTCGGCGGTGGTACTCACTTTGTTTACCATCAGGATCCAAATGGAAGAACAAACGCTCAGTGGAAGATCACACCCAGTGGTATGCCGGGGAAATACATCATTACAGATCGCAAACACGATAAATCAATGGTTGCAGGAGATGTGGCAGACAACAATATTTACCTTCAGTCACACAATAACCGGCTGAATGCCTACTGGACCTTCACTGCTACCAAGGATAAAGCACCCGCCGTCAAACCTGACCCTAACCCTACTCCTCCCCCTACTGCAAGCACGACACCCGTTACAACGAAACCCGCTACCAATACCCTAGCCCCCGCTTCTGCCGGCTTAGTCCGCATTATGAGTATTATGGGATTCAACAATTACCTCCATCATCAAAATAATAAACCGGAGAATGGTCAAATCCAGGCAGATTGGTCAAGCAGCCAATGGAGACTCGTTCCGGTAGAGGGTGGTTTGGTACGAATCCAAAGTAGTGTACATCCGGATAAGTATCTTCACATCCAAAATGGTCCTTTAGAGCTTGGAACGATCGATCTCAATTGGGCAAGTGCCTTGTGGAAAATTGTTCCGGCACAAGCAGGAGTGATTCGCATCCAAAGTAGTTTACATCCGGATAAGTATTTTTACCCCCTGGGTAATGACGTAGTTGTTGATGTAGTTGATTTCAATAGCTATTCCGGTCCTGTTGTTAGTTCCATGTGGAAGATAGAAGGGGAAATACCCACTACAGCTTCTAATACACCCACCGAAACAGTACCAGCCACAACCGCAGCCGCTGCCAATACCATGACTCCGGCATCTCCCGGCTACGTTCGCATTCAGAATTACTGGAAGAAGACCCATTACGTCCATAATGAAAATGGAACGCTGGAAGATGGTCTAATCCAGCCAAACTGGTGGAGCAGTCAATGGAAAATAGTTCCGGTACACAGTGGTTGGGTACGCATCCAAAACAAATGGAAACCCGATCAATATCTTCATAACCAGAATGGTAAACTGGAGGTTGGAACGATCGAGCCCAACTGGGCCAGTGCTATGTGGAAACTCGTTCCGGCATCACAGGATGGCTGGGTACGTATCCAAAATAGCTGGTACCAGAATCAGTATATCCACAATCAGAATGGAAAGATTGAAGTTGGTGAAATTGATACCAATTGGGGAAGTGCTTTGTGGAAGGTAGAGTAAAAGTTTTCAGCAGTGTTGAGTTTCACTAGAGACTGCCGGGCATGAATTCATGAAACTCAACACTGCTGAAACAGATACCATGAATCATCCCCGATTTTCGGAGGAATAGTAAGTGCATGAGAAGTAATTTAAATAAATTAATGACGATCAATTAGTTGCCAGCTGTCAGTTAGTTGATTGACTAACCGGCAACTGGCAACTAACCTATTTCAATTGTCATACAGGTCACCTCTTTGATATCTTTTTTCTCCTCCAAACCGAAAGGGGGAATTGGTTCATTATGCTTTGGAAAGTAGATCGCAATTATTGCAGATCAATATTCCATCCAAGTCCTTTGGCTACTGTTTTCTTTTTGCGGTAAGACGCATTCCCATATTCCAGGTTCCGGTTTGTTTATCCAGTTTTTCCTGCTTCCATATAAAACCATCCTTACTGATATTAAAAAAAGTACCTCTTAATTCAGCTCCGCTGTAATGGGAGTAATTGAGGCGAATTGTTTCTTCATTGGAAACGCCTTCTGCGAGTTCAAGTCTTTTATCATAATTATCAATAGTTACCTGTTGCCATTTATCGGTCGATTCATCAAAAATGCGCAAGCCGACGAATTGAAATACGTCCCCTGATGGAGTTGTCACTTCGAACACGTCCTGGATCACCAGGCCATCCAGGACATAAAATATGTTCCAGCTCCCTGCCGATTTATTTATTAAAGTTCCGGACGGACCAATTCTCTCAAGCACAATTTCCCATTCACCGATTAATTTATCCCAATCAGTGGTCGTCTTCAAGGCATTTTTATTTACGCCTGTGGTCAGCATGGCAAGATGATCAGAAGGTGCCTGACCAATGGAATCAGTATTAATAAGGAAAGAGAAAAGCAGTGTAGCCATCAATGCGATACGTGTCATAACAGAAAAATTTAAGTGATTAATGCCTCCAAGCTATCGGCATTGTATGCACAACTTCAAAAAAAAGACTTAAAACCCAAGATTCCCGGTCATGAATGCACTTTATGCTGGAATAGGAAATTTCCTGGCTCACTCCATCTTAATTAATGCTCCATTTCCGCTCATTCATAGGCAGAATATAGCCGGTTGAGGCCTTTTTTTGGGCCCCAGAGCAAAATCGATTATTTTGTGACTAGTACTCTGTCAAGATCAAATTAACGGGTAATCTGTGGCGCCTTTTTGCCCAGTTCTGCGTCGCCTCCTCGCCTTGATAGCTATGGCTATCAGGCTCCGGGGGCTTCTTGATCTGAACAAAAA